>CAZNWW010000013.1:0-21229 GCA_964576155.1 uncultured Myxococcales bacterium
TTTGCCACGCCCGAAGGCATGCAGGTAGCCGGCCTCATGCAGGCGCCGCCCCCCCACGGGGACATGACCGCCTGGCTGGCCCACATCTGTATCGACGACCTCGGAGCGATCCTCGAGAGGGCGAAGGGCCTCGGCGCCAGGATCCATACGGAGCCCCAGGCCATCCCCGGCGTGGGCAGCTTCGCCCTCGTCGAGGACCCCCAGGGTGCGTTCTTCCACGCGTTCCAGCCCGCCTCCGAGGAGATCACGGCGTGCTGACCTCCCCCGAGCACCAGCCAGGTTACGTCAACGAGACAACGCCTCGACCACCGTTATTTGATGTGCATCCTCCAGGTGCAGGACGACCTTGGCGGACGCGTCGGTGACGATCGTCAGTCCGCTCGTGTCTCCGCCTCTTGGATCCAACGCAACTACGCCTGGTATGTCGACGGCTCCCATGAGCCCCTGGCAGTATGGGAGTGTCGCCTGCGCCCCCGCCGGATCCTCGGAGACGAGGACCAACAACTGGGTTGGCTCCAGGCCGGCCTCGTCCATGAGCTCGGGCAGGTTCTCCAGGAAGTGGAGGCAGCTCGGACACCAGCCGGCGTAGTGGTAGACCAGGGCCGGCGCCCCGCAGAGGTCATGCAGCGAGACCGTTGAGCCGTCGCACCCGTCGAAGGTCAAGTCCGGCAGCGTCTCCCCTTCGGCGAATCCCCCGGGCCCCGTGGGGGGACAGGTCGGCGCCGGCTCTCCGGTATCCTCGACATCGCAAGCTCCGACGGCCAGGGCCAGGGCCAGGACAAGGGCGGTCCTCACCGGGTGGCCGCGAAGGTGTGGACCCGGGCGACGACGTCGTCCTCGAACTCCACCATGAGGCCGTCCGCGGGGTACCACCAGCCGTCGATGAAGAGATCCTCGATGGGATCACCCAGGGCCGAGGCCACGGCCTTGCGCGGGTCACCTGCTGTGATCCCGTCAACTGCGGCCCGTTCGACAGAGACCAGCGTCGCTTCATCACCGGTCCCGGTGAGCATCCCGGCGACGCCAAGCTCCGGATACTCGAACCGCGTACCCAGACTCCCGAGATCCCGGAGCACGGGATCCTCGTCGACGGACGCCCGCACAGCGCCCCAGGCCGCGCCGGGTTCGATCTCGACGACCCCCGCAGGGGTGTCCTCGGTCCCCGCCACGTCTGCAGCGCCGCCGGAGCCTCCGGAATCACAACCAATAATCAACAGACTGAAGCTGAGGAGCGCCATCCATGCGTACCGCATCAGTGCACCTCCCCTTCCAGGTCGAAGCGGGCCGTCATGACTCCGCCGATGGGCTCACCCGTGGCCGCGTCGAAGAGGGCCGCGTGCCAGACGCCATAGGCCTCCGTGGGCGAGCCGGGCCGCGGGACCTCTGCGATGACCCGGAAGAACACCGAGTTCTCGGGCATCGTGAGCTTGTGTCTGCCCCCCTCGAGGACAGCGCCCGGGTAGCCCGTGTCGCCGCGCCACGGTACCAGCGGCATGCCGCCGCGCTCCCGCAGGATGAGCAGCTCCACCTCCCGGGCCGCGCCGGGATTGTACAAGGTCAGGAACACGGGCATGGCCTCGTCCGGGGTGATATAACGCAGGCGCCGGGTGGAGATCACCGCCCGGGGCTTCGCAGGGCCTGGGGCCGCGTCCTGCACCGGGGTCACATCCACGACGCCGAAGTCCGTCGCGCCTTCCCCGTCGAACACTCCCAACTCGTCCGGATCCGTCGAGCCCCACCAGTTCCCGGCGATGCTCGGATCCCGGACCCAGTCGGGATACTGGCCGATGACCTCGGGGTCATGGAACCAGCCGAAATTAGAGGTCTCACCGAGGCGTAGATTCCCGAAGAGCGCGTTGTCCTTGAAGGCCCTGAGGAACGCAGCGCCGATCCCCGCCGCGCCGTGGTGCGGATCCGGATCCTCTGAGGTGTTTTCAGTAATCGTGTTGTCGAAGAACGCGGGGGCCGCATGCGGGTCGCAGTCCACGCAGACATGGACCCCGCCCCCGTCCTGGCGCGCGTTGTTATCGGTGAGGGTGTTGTTCAGGAATGCGGTGCCGGAGGACACCAGGGATGCGCCGCCGCCCTTTGTTTCATAGGCGTCGTTTCCGGTAAACACGTTGCCGACGATGGGTGAGGCCATGAGATCCGTGGCCAGCGCGCCGCCGTAGACCGAGCGATTCCCCGTGAAGGTGTTGTCCTGGATGATGGGGTCCGACTTCTCTACGTAGATCGCCCCGGCCCAGGCCATCATCTCGGCCTCGTTGTCCTGGAAGGTGCAGCTCTAGACCCGGGCGACGGAGCCCTCCTCGATGAGGATCGCGCCGCCACCGGGGGGCGTGAACGCTGGCGCTGTCTTGTTGTCCGCGAAGAGGCAGCGGTGGACGTAGGGGGACGCGGCGGTGAGTCTCAGGGCCCTGGTGGCGCCTTGGAACTCGCACCACTCCAGGATGGACCCCGACGCGTACTCGTCGATCTCCTCGAAGGTCGCGTCGATCGCGCCGTCTGTGAACACCAGGGTGCCCCACCGAGGCGGGTCGGCGCCGTCTCCTGCAGGCAAAAAACTGATCGGCGATTCCTCGGTCCCGCGGGCCAGGAGCGTCCCCTCGACGGTGATCGACACGCCCGCACCCACGCGGACCTCGGCCCCGGGCTCGATGGTCAGGACAGCGCCGGAGGCGACGAGGAGGTCTTCGGTCACGTCCTGGACCTCGTCCGCGGCCCAGACCGCATCCTTGGTGATCTCCTCCCCGAAGGCAGGCGCCCCCAGGAGGAGGAGGCCCACCGCAAACATCCACAACGTCCTTTGCATCCTGTACTCCCTGGTCAAGGCCGGGCTGCCGCCAGGATAGCGACACCTACACCAATCGTCCACAGGAGTGGTCGGGGTCTTCCAAGTCACGCCCGCATCGGCTATCTTCCCGCACATGGCTATCGTCTCCATGGTGGACCTGAAACTGGCCTTCGGACATCCCCCGCTCGTTGAGCAGGGGAACGCACAGATCGAGGCCGGGGACCGGGTGATCCTCCTGGGCCGGAACGGCTGCGGCAAGAGCACCCTCCTGCGTTGCCTCGCCGGGCAGCATGCGCCGGACGGGGGCGCCATCCACCTGACCCCGGGCACGGCCCGGGGCTACCTGCCCCAGGAGGTCCCCGCGGGCCTCGCGGGGAACGTATACGACATCGTGGCGGGCGCGCTGGCCGCCCAGGCGGCGCTCCTCTCGGATTACCACGACGCGGCCCGTGCGGTCGCTGCGGACGCGGCCCCCGCGGCCCTGGACCGCCTCGCCACGGCGGAGGAGGCCGTGGAGCAGGCCGGCGCCTGGGCCCTCCACGAGCGGGTGGCCCGGGCCATTGCAGATCTGGGCGTTGACAAGGACGCGGCCTTCGAATCCCTCTCCGGAGGACAGAAGCGGCGGGTGCTCCTGGCCCGGGCCCTTGCTGGAGAGCCGGACCTGCTCCTCCTGGACGAGCCCACGAACCACCTGGACATCGGGGCCATCCAGCGCCTCGAGGAGCGCCTCCTCGCCTACCCCGGGACCCTGGTCATAGTGACCCATGACAGGGCCCTGGCCCGACACCTGGCCACCCGGATCCTGGACATCGACCGCGAACGCCTCACCGCCTGGGCCTGTGACTACGATACCTACCGACGGCGCAGGGAGGAGGCCCTGGTGAGGGAGGAGGCCGAGCAGGAGCGCTTCGATCAGAAGTTGGCGAGGGAAGAAATCTGGGTCCGCCAGGGGATCAAGGCCCGGCGCACCCGCAACGAGGGCCGGGTGCGGGCCCTGGAGCGCATGCGCGAGCAGCGCGCCGCCCGCCGGGGGACCCTGGGGCAGGCCCAGCTCCGCCTCCATGACGCCGGGCGGACCGGGGACATGGTCATCGAGGCCCACGATCTCGGCTTCCACTGGAGCGACGGCAAGGGCCTGCTGATCGAGGACTTCACAACCCGGATCGTCCGGGGGGACCGCATCGGCGTGCTGGGGCCCAACGGGTCGGGGAAGACCACCCTGCTCCGCCTCCTCCTGCGAGAGCTCGACGCCACCGCAGGGCGGGTCCGCCACGGCACCCGCCTGGAGGTTGTATATTATGACCAGCTCCGGGATGAGCTGGACGACGAACGCACGGTGATCGAGACCGTGGCGGATGGCCAGGACATGATCGTCTTCGAGGGCAGCTCCACCCACGTCCACCCGTACCTGGCCGGGTTCCTGTTCACCCGGGACCGCATGGAGCAACCGGTCCGGGCCCTCTCCGGCGGCGAGCGCAACCGCCTGGTCCTGGCCCGTTTGTTTACCAAACCCTGCAACGTCCTGGTCATGGACGAGCCCACTAACGATTTGGACGTGGAGACCCTGGAGATCCTCGAGCGGGTCCTCATCGACTTCCCGGGCACCCTGCTCCTGGTGAGCCATGACCGGGAGTTCCTGGACAACGTGGTCACCAGCACCATGGTCCTGGAGGGCGAAGGGCGGATCACCGAATACGCCGGCGGCTACGCGGACTGGCTGGACCAGCGCCCCGCGCCGGTCGCTTCCCCCTCTCCCCCTCCCACAAAGAACAAGAAGAGCACCAGTCCCCACAAGCTCACCTATCGAGAGATCCGGGAGTTGGCCAAGCTGGAGGAGCGCATCGCCACCCTCGAAGAGGAGAAGGACAGGCTCCACGCCAAGCTCGCGGACCCGGAATTCTACAAGGGCGACCCAGCCGAGGTCGCAGCCACGAACCGCCGCCTCCCTCTCTGCGATGCCGAGCTGGAGACCGCCTACGCCCGCTGGGAGGAGCTGGAGACGATCCGCGAAGAGTCCACCCACCGCTGAACTCCGCTCAATGGCATCACGCCCCTCACTAAGGTAGACTCCGCTGGACGGAGGTGACGGATGCGGTTCTTTCCGACGGTAGCCCCCATGCTCTGCGCGCTGCTCCTCCCTGCGGGCTGCGGCGGCGAAGGGGGGACGAAGCTCGAAGCCGGGACGCCCTGCGCCGAAGCCCAAGAAGACGAGCACCGTTGCGGCCTGACGGGGACCGACTACGAGGCGATCCTGGGCTGCCAGGCCCTGGGCGACGAGTTCTTCTGGCTCGTACTCGAGGAGTGCATCGGGGCCTGTGCGGACGGCGCCTGCACAGGCGAAGGGCCCTCCGGGGACAGTACCGAGCCGCGCGCTGACACCTCGGCCGGGGATGGCGGCCCCCAGCCGGACTCGACGATCCCTGCGGACACCAGCCTCTTCTGTGAGCCCAGCGAGCTGACCTGCCTGTCCGACACAGAGCGGGGGATCTGCAACGACGACGGTTCAGCCTGGGACGTGGAGTTCTGCGACGCCGGGATGATCTGCGACGCGGGCTTTTGCATGGAGCCCATCTGCGAGCCCGGCACGCTCCAGGAGATATGCCTGGGACCCGCCTCCTACGGCGTCTGCTCCGGTCAGGGCACCCAGTGGATCGTTGGGTACTGCGAAGCAGGCGAGACCTGCTATGAAGGTGACTGCGTCAACTACGAGTGTCCCCCCGGATCGGTGATCTGCAAGGGCATGACCGCGGTGCAGGAATGCCAGGAGCAGCCCGACGGATCCTACGTCTGGGCGGTCACCGAGACATGCGAGGGAGGACTCTGCCAGGACGGGGCCTGCCTGGGCGCCTGCGAGGTCAACATCAAAGAAAACTCCTACCTGGGTTGCAGCTACTGGGCCCTGGACCTGGCCAACTACGACCAGGGCGGGATCGAACTCGTCGCGCTGGTGGTCTCGGCACCTCAGGATGGAGACGACGCGACGGTGATCATCACGGACATGAGCCAGGTCCCTCCGGTGGAGCTGACCCCCGCAGCGCTCCAGGTGGCGGACATGGTGGTGCCCAAGGGGGGCCTCGAGGTCTTCATGCTGCCCCCGAACCACGACATCCCGTCCAGCTCGCTCACGAAGCGCAGCTTCAAGGTCGAGACCGACGCGCCGGTGACCATGCACCAGTTCAATCCGCTGAACGGTGAGAATGTATTTACCAACGACGCCTCCCTCCTGCTGCCGGATAACGTCGGCGGGCTGGAGTACCTGATCATGTCCTGGCCCGTGCGGGAGAGCGGCGCCGGGTTTGTGGGCTACTTCACCCTCGTCGCTACCCAGGCCGGGGAGACCGTCGTGGAGATCTGGCCCACGGAGGACGTCACAGCGGGGGACGGTGTCCCCGCGCTCGCGGCGAACCCGGTCCAGCCACACGTCTTCACCCTCGAGCAGGGGGACGTCCTCTCCCTCGCCGCGGTGTCTCAGCAAGGCGCTGACCTCACCGGGACCCGGGTGCTGGCGAACCAGAAGATCTCGGTCTTCGGCGGCCACGAATGCGCCAACGTCCCGTGGAGCCCCTATGTAAACTACTGCGACCATGTCGAGCAGCAGCTCTTCCCGCTTCAGGCCTGGGGCGACTCCTATGTCGGCGACGGGTTCATGCCCCGCAACTCCTCCCAGAAGGACACTTGGCGGATCATGGCCGGCGCCGCGGGAATCGACGTCACCCTCTCGCCCCCGGTTGCCGGGGCGTTCAACAACATGCAGAAGGGGCAGTTCGTGGAGTTCCAGGCCGCGGGCAGCTTCGACATCACCGCAACCGGGCCGATCCTGGTGGGGCATTACCTGCAAGGCAGCAACTATCCGGGCTACTCCCCGGACAGCCAGTGCGGGGGCGGCGGCATCTTCGACCCGGGAACGGGTATCGGGGATCCGGCCTTCACCCTGGTGGTCCCGACGGACCAGTTCCTGGATGCGTATGTGTTTCTGACGCCGACCAAGTACAGCGACGACTACATCAACCTCACCGGCCCCAACGGAACCGCCTTCCTCCTGGACGGCGTACCGGTCACCGGGGTGTACACCCCTATCCCCGGCCCCGGCGGCATGGGGGTCTACCAGCTCCCCGTGGCGGACGGCGTCCACACCGTCTCCGCTGACCAGCCCTTCGGATTGACGGTGTACGGGTACGACTGCGATGTCTCCTATGCCTACCCGGGAGGCCTCCGCCTCGAGTCGATCCAATAGCTCATGGAGAAGCTGGCGACGCTGTCCGGGCTGAAGAGGGGGTAGCCCTCGTCCACCACCCGGGGCAGCTCCGCGGGCAGATCCCCAGGGGTGATCCCATGGTTGGCCAAGACCTGGCCGGTGGGATCGACCACCAGGAATGTGGGGCCTGGGCTGCGGAGCTTCCACCGATTCCCGTGATGCGATATGTTCAGGTCTGCAGCCATCCTATATCGGCGCGGAGCACCCGGAGGTTGGGACCGTGCGTACGACAAACCTGCACAATCGCATCTCCCGTATCACCGCAGGCTGGACCCCCCGCCGCTACACGGTGACGGCCTTTGCGCTGATAGGCATGCTCTTCATGAGCACCTATACCTTCGGCGGCGGCGGCGGCGGCGGCGTGGATCTGGACGCGGGCTCCGAAGAGGAGGCCGCCGAGGACGTCCCCCTCGCCCTGGTCGACCACTCCCTGCCCCCTGGCCTCAAGACCCTGACCGGGATCGCCGGCCAGGACCTGGACCGGGAGATCGTCGTCCAGGTTCTGCGCTTCGGCGCGCCGGCCCCGGAAGAGCCGGTGTCCTTCCGGATCCTGGTGGCGCCCGGCGGGGCAAAGGGTCAGGAGCTCACTCTGACCGAGGTCGTCACCGACGAAGAGGGCATGGCCCGCACCGAGCTCACGCTTGGATCCAAGAGGGGCGCCTACGTGGTCGGCGCGTTCCACGACGCCGGCGTCGCCATTCCGCCCGCCCGCATCCCGATTCGTGCCAAAGGGCAGGGCTGGATGATGTTCCTGGTCTTCGGCCTCCTGGGGGGCCTGGGCATCTTCCTCATCGGCATGGAGGGGGCCGGGGACGGCCTCAAGGCCGTCGCTGGCGACCGCATGCGGGGCATCCTCTCCGCGCTCACGTCAAACCGCTTCTTCGGCCTCCTCGTGGGTGCGGTGGTCACCGGGGTTCTTCAGTCTTCGAGCGTGACCACGGTGATGCTCGTGGGCTTCGTCTCGGCCACGATGATGAACCTCGTTCAAGCCATCGGCGTCATGATGGGGGCCAAGATCGGGACCACGGTCACCGCCCAGATCGTAGCGTTCAATGTCTCCGAGTACGCGCTGGCCTTCGTGGCCCTCGGGTTCGGCCTCAAGATGGTCGGCTGGAACCACAAGGTGAAGCAGATGGGCGACGTGGTGCTCGGGTTCGGCTTCCTCTTCTTCGGTCTGGGTGTAATGAGCACCGCCATGAAGCCCCTGCGCGCGGTCCCCGCGTTCACGGAGCTCCTCCTGGCCCTCGCAGATCAGCCGATCCTGGCGGTCCTCCTCTCCGTCGCGTTCACCGCGGTGGTCCAGTCCAGCTCCGCTACCATCGGCCTGGTCATAGCGCTCTGCGCGGGCGGGCTCCTGACCCTGGAGGCGGGTCTGCCCCTGGCCTGGGGTGCCCACATCGGGACCTGTGCGACGGCCCTGCTGTCCTCCCTGGGCGCGGGGCGAGAAGGCAAACAAGTGGCCATCTCACACTTGGTGTACAGCGTCGTGACGGTGGTGCTGGCGTTCCCATTCCTGCCCTACTTCGTGGACGCGGCGCGCTGGGCCACCGAGGCCATGGGATCGGACTCCGTGGCACGCGAGGTCGCCAACGGCCACACGGTGTTCACGGTGGTCACCGGGTTCCTCTTCCTGCCCTTTGTCAAACAGATCGCCTGGGTGACCAGGAAGATCGTCCCCGACACGGTGGGTGAGCCCCCGTTCGGGCCCCGCTTCATCAACGACAACGCCCTCGCTGTCCCTGTCCTCGCCCTGGAGCAGGCCCAGCGTGAGGTCCTGCACATGGCCGGCCTCGCCCGGGACCTCGTGGGAGAGTCAGCGGACTTCCTGGAGACCCCCACCGAGGCGGCCGCTGCCTGGCTCCGGGCCCAGGACGACAAGCTCGACATCCTGGAGAAGACCATCCGGCCCTTCCTGGCCCGAGTGGCACAGGAGGAGCTGAGCCCCGACCTCTCTGCGTCGGAGCATGCGCTCATCTACATCGTCCAGGACCTCGAGGGCATCGGCGACCTGGTCTCCAAGGAGATCGCCGGCGCGGTGGCCAAGCTGGCGGACCGTGAGCAGGCCTTCTCCGATGACGGCCTCGCGGAGCTGAAGAGCTACCACGGGAAGCTCATGGCCAAGTTCGGGATGGTCATCGAAGCCGTCGAGGGCGTGGATCGCGGCATCGCCGAGCAGGTCGTCCAGCTCGGCTTCAAGGAGCGGCTCTTCGAGCGCAAGCTCCGAGAGGCTCACCTGGTCCGTCTGCACGCCGGTCGCGACGTAACCGTCGCAACCTCGTCCCTGCACCTGAGCGTCCTCAGTAATCTTCGGGCCATCAGCGACCGCCTCGAGGCCATCGCACGGACCGTAATGATGGAGCTGTAACCATGGTAAAGGCCCACCCTCTCTCGAAGATCCGTTTGTTCGCAGGCATCAGCGACAAGCACCTTGCGCTCATCGACGCAGCGGGGGAGACCCACACCTACGAGGACGGGGACGCCCTCTTCTCCGAGGGCGACGACGGGACCCATATGTACGCGGTCCTCGAAGGCCGGGTCCAGCTCTCCGTGGCCCTCGCCGACCGGACGGAGCAGGTTCCGGTCCACATCTCCGCCAGGGGCTCTGTCTTCGGGGAATTCGTCCTCTTCGAGAAGAAGCCACGGTCAGCCACGGCCATGGCCCTCAAGCCGGTAACCGCCTTCGCCGTGACAGCGGAGGATCTCCAGGAGATCTTCAATGAACACCCCGTCGTGGGCCTCGTAATGATGCGCAACCTCTGCACGATCCTCGTGGACCGCATGCGCAAGACCACCACAGAGCTCCGCGCCAGCCTCGTGTGGTAGCTCCCCGAGACTCGAGATTCAAACTGACCCACTACCCCGCGCCCAAGGTGGTTGACCCAAACCCCGGGTGAGTGCGACACTCAGCGGGATCGGCAATGAGACAAACGCAGAACCCGACCGGGATCCCAGCGCAGCTACGGCAGTTGCGAGCGGTGAGGTCGGAAAGAATGGGAGGGGGGAGATGGTTCGCTTCAAATTCACTGGAGCTGGCGGCGCACTGTTTGTAAAGTTCTTTGTTGGGATGTTGCTCTCAGTGGTGACCTTCGGGATATATCTCCCCTGGTTCATGGTGAGCCTCACCCAATACCTGTGCGACAACACAGTCGTGGAGACTGAGGCAGGCCCGATACGGCTGAAGTTCACCGGGACCGGCGGCGCGCTCTTCGTCACCTTCCTCGTGGGCTACCTCCTCACCCTCATCACCATCGGGATCTACGCCCCCTGGTTCTTCACAAAAATGATGAATTTCTACGCGGACAACACCACGGGCACGGCAGAGGACGGGTCTGAGGTCCGGCTCGACTACGGCGGCACCGGCGGTGGGCTGTTGGTGACCTTCCTCGTTGGCTATCTTCTCACCATCATCACCATCGGGATCTACACTCCCTGGTACATCTGCCGGCTCAACAAGTACTTCCTGCAAAACACCGCTCTCCTCCATGGCAACGAGCGGATCGGGTCCGCAGACTTCATCGGGACCGGCGGCGCGCTGTTCGTGACCTTCCTGGTGGGATACCTGCTGACGATCATCACCTTCGGCATCTACTCCGCCTGGTTCATGGTGAAGCTCACCAAGTTCAACCTTACCGGCACCCAGGTGACCGTAAACGGCACCGTCTGGACCGGAGACTTCGACGGCAAGGGCGGGGACCTCTTCGTGACCGTACTCGTAGGCTACCTGCTCACCCTGGTCACCTTGGGCATCTATGGTGCATGGTTCTGCTGCAACATGATCAAGTTCCACACGGACAACTCCGTCTTCCGCTCCGCCTGAGCAGAGCAGCCAGACCTGTCTGTTTTTCAAAAACACGCACAGCAGTTCCCGGGATCTCCTGAACCGGGGACCGCGCACCAGCCGCCTGATGCGCCGGCCGCCTGACAGGCCGCCATACAGGTGGGGTGCCCCGCCAGACAACCCTCGCAGCCCGTGTCGGGTGCGCACCCGCAGCAATTGCCCGGGTTGGTGCTCTGGGGACTGGCGCACCAGCCATCCGGCTTTCCTGCGTGATGGCACGCATCTGCGCAGTTGCTATAACTCCCCAGACATCCCTCGCAGTTGTCGTAGTTGCACTCGCAGCACTGGTTCGGGTTCGTGCTCGCTGGGTGGACGCAGGATCCTGTGGTGATTCCCTGGGCCTGACACGCGGCCGCACAGCTCGGCAGTCCTTGCAGGCATCCCTGGCAATCGGTCCAGGGCTCGCAGGTACAGCAGCTCTCGGGATCCGTGCTGCCCGGGTAGCCGCAGGTGCCCGTCTGGTACCCCGCAGCCTGGCAGGCCGTAGCGCAGGTGTCGAAGCTGCCGAGACAGCCCGAGCAGTCCACCGGGGCCGCCTCGCAGGCCCAGTTGTCGCAGCACGTACAGCAAGCGTCGGGGTCGACGCTGCCCGGGGCGCCGCAGAGCCCGAGCGCGGACCCCGCCGCGTCGCAGGCCGCCTGGCACGACGGTTGCCCGGCCAGGCAGCCGGCGCAGCCGGCCACGTCGACCCCGGGGAAGGCCACCGCTATTCGGTTCTTGCACCAGCAGGAGTCGGACGCGCCGCCAAAGAACACGGCCACCGCCGCGCCCCCATCCACCAGCAGGAACGGGGTCACCTGGCCGTATGCGTCGTACGCGGCCCCGCTCTTGCCCCACCGGAAGCCGACGTACTGCCAGCTCACCGGGTCCTTCGCTACATAGAGCCTGGTGCCGCTCCCGGACTCCGCCAGCATCACGTACCACGCACCCACCCGGTCCACGTCGATGGCTCCCTCGTGCAGAACTACCGGGTTCCCTGGGTGCTTCGTCCAGTTGCTCCCGTCGGGCGACGTGGCGTAGCCTACGTGGCGGGCAACACCATAGATCTGCCCGTCGTACCACATGCGGAACTCGCCGCCCTCGTACAGCACCGAAGGCCGCCCGACCCGGCTGGGCTCCCAGGAGCCCGGCGCGCCCACGTCGAGCACCACGCCCTGCTTGATCCAGGTGACGCCATCCCCGGACGTCGCCAGGTGGATCTGGTCGTTCTCCCCGGTCGGGGCCTCGGTGTAGTACATGTAGAAAGTACCGCCGACGTACACCACGCTGGGATCGTTCACGTGGTTGGCGGCGCCGTGATCCACCACCGGGAGGGGGTCTCCCCAGGTCGGGTGCTTCTGCCAGGTCACCAGATCCGTGCTGCGGGCCAGGAAGATCCCGTCGTGGCCGTCGGCCCCCTGGCCGCCGTACCACATCCACCAGAGCCCGGCGTGCTTCAGGATATCCGCTGCGTAGACGTTGTCGGCTCCCTGGTCCGGATCCCCGGCGGTGGGCGTCAGGACCGGGTTGCCCCCGTGGAAGAGCCACTGGCCCGGCCACTGGCAAGGGCCCGGCTCGGGGGCATGGGCACAGCCGCCCGGGCCGCAGCTGTCCGCAGTGCAGATGTCGCCGTCGTCGCAGTCCACAGGCATGGAAACACACCCGCCTCCAATGCACTCGGTAATCTCGCAGGGGTCCGCGGCGCAGGAGCCGCAAGAACCTCCGCATCCATCGGGGCCACAGGTCTTACCGTCGCAGTCCGGATAACAGGTGCACGCGTCCCCGGCGCCGTCGCCATTCCCATCCGCCTGGTCAGGGTTGGCATCGGCCGGACAGTTGTCGTTGCAGCCCTCTGTCAAGCCACCGGCGCAGGTGAGCGGGTAGCCGCTGTTTGCGATCCCATCCGAGTCAGGGTCGGGAAGCCCGACACAGAGGCCATCCAGACATGCGTCGTCGGTGGTGTCTGCCAGGGCGTCGTCGCACAGCGCCCCGGTCAAGGGCGTGCCGGCACAGCCCTCCGCCCCGCCGCAGCCATCCGCAGTGCAGGGATCCCCGTCGTCGCAGAGGACCGCTGGATCCTCGTCGGTGGCATCGTCGCAGTCGTTGTCGATGCCGTCGCAGACCTCGTTCGCGGTCGTGTGGACAGCGGGATCCAGGAGGGCGCAATCCGTAGCGTCGGGGGCGCCGTCGTCGTCGGAGTCGTCGTCGCAGAAGTTCAAGCGCCCGTCCCCGTCCACGTCCGCGGTCCCCGGACCGCCGGCCTTCATCATGACCACCGCAACGAGGAACTGAAGGTCCACATTGTTCACCAGGCCATCACAGTTCAGGTCCGCCACCCGCTTCGGCGTCAGGCCGAGACAATCCGCGTCGTCCGCACCGGGATCACCACAGACCGAAGCGTCGCCGGTTCCGACGCTCACGCCGGGCGAGAGGCAGGCGGGCAGACAGATCTTGAACTCGGTGAAGCCGGGCCGGCAGGAGCCCGGCCACAGCGACGAAACACAGGAAAAACAGCCTGGCGAAATAAATCCCCATGCCGAGAGTATCGGAACTCTGGACGAGAGGTGTCAAGCAGCGCTGCAGCAGACGGCGCCTTCATCAGAGTTTGATTCCCAGGACCCAGCCGGCGACTGTGTAGAGGAGCAGCGGGATCAGGGCGACCCCGATCAGGTTCAGCGAGAAGCCCGTCCGTGCCATCTGGCGAATCGTGAGGCGCCCGGAGCCGAAGACGATCGCGTTGGGGGGCGTAGCCACGGGCATCATGAATGCGCAGGACGCAGCGATGGCCGCAGGGATAACCAGCATCAGGGGGGGGACCCCGAGTCCCGGGGCGACGCCGGCCAGGATCGGGACCAGACTCGCGGTGGTTGCGGTGTTGGAGGTGAGCTCGGTCAGGAAGATCACCATCGCGGTCACCAGCACCACCAGCATGGGCCCGGGCAGCCGGTCCAGCCCGGCGACGAGGCTGCCCAGCCACGCGCCCACGCCGTTCGCATCCAGGGCCACGGCGAGGCTGAGCCCGCCCCCGAACAGGATCAGGATCCCCCAGGGCACCCTGCGGGCCGTGCCCAGGTCCATGACGAAGCGCCGCGGGGTGCCACCGACAGGGATCAGAAAGAGCACCCCCGCGCCGACCAGCGCTATCCAGGTATCGTTGAGGCCCTCCAGCGGCCGCACCCCGCCCAGCTCGATCCCCGCTAGGAGCGGCCTGGTGATCCAGGCAGCCGCAGTCAAGCAGAAGACCACCAGGGTCGCCCGCTCTCCCCGCCCCATGGGTCCCGGCCGATGCCCGTCGAGGATCCGCGCCGCGCCGCCTCCGATCTCCGCGTCCCCGAGGGGATGCAGCACCCGGGTGAGCAGCAGCCAAGTCAATGGGAGAAAAACCGCTACCAGCGGCAGTCCGACGCCGAGCCAGCGCACGAAGGAGATCTCCAGTCCCAGGTGGTCACGCGCGTAGGACGCCAGGAAGAGGTTCGGCGGCGTCCCGATCAGGGTCCCGATGCCGCCGATGGACGCGGCGTAGGCGATCCCCAGCAGGAGACAGACCGGCAGCGCGCCCCCGTCCTCCTCTCCGGCGACATCGAGGACGCTCAGGGCGATGGGCAGCATCATCATTGCGGTCGCGGTGTTGGAGACCCACATGCTCAAGAGGGCCGTCGCCCCCATGAACGCAGCCACGACATTGCGGGGCCGGATCCCGGCGACGCGCAGGAGCCGGAATGCGAACCGACGGTGCAGACCCCACCGCTCCATGGACAGGGCCAGGATGAAGCCGCCGAGGAAGAGGAAGATCAGGGGATGCAAATAGGGCCTGGTCGCCCCGATGATCGAGGCCGCGCCCGCCAGGGGGAGCACCACCAGCGGGAGCAAAGCGGTCGCCCAGAGGGGCACAACCTCGGTGAGCCACCACAGGGCCATCCAGGCTGCGAGCCCTGCGCTCACCCGGCCCGCTGAACCCAGCTGCGCCACCTCCCCGGTTCGATCCAAATACGTGTCCGGCACCAGCAGGAAGATCGCAGCCCCCAGCAGAGGCCCGGCTGCCAGGAGGGCGCCCCGCAGCGGGGTCCGGTTTCGACTCTTCTCCATCGGGTGCTCCGTCGTCTGCCGGCCATCTTCCCACATCCAAAGGAGATTGCCATCCCGCCACCCCGCGCGGTACCCTCGGGCCACCAGAAACCGACACCCGGGTAGACATCATGCGCGCCTCGATACTTACTCCCGCCCTGATCCTGATCTTCCTCTCCGCGGGCCCCGCGTCCGCAGACGACCCGGCCCCCTGCGACGAGGGGACGTTCCGCTACTCCAACGACGACGACGGCTGGTCCGCGTGTATCCCGACCGGATGGAGCAGGCGGATGCGGGGCTCGGAGCATGTCTTCTCGCCTGCAGAACCCGCGGGCCTGGACCTGGTCTTCGCGTTCCGGATCAAGACGGTGGAGTCCAAGGACGTCTCCGCGCCCCTGGTAGACTTCCTGAAGGGAAAGAAGGCCACCCTGCACGTCTCGCCGTCGGGCCAACTCAAGTACCAGCTTGACGGCGTCGACGGCGTGGGACTGGTCAAGCACCAGGGCCGCTTCGGCCTGCTGATCTATCCCTGGTGCGACAAGCCGGGGGAGGCCTGCAAGGCCCTGGTCAGGAGAAGCATCAACGTGGGCCGCACCGTCGCTTTCGACCCGAGCCCGGAGCTCCCCTACACCGAGTGGACGACCCGAGAGGATGGCGGGCTCTTGCTGCACGCACCTCCCGGGTCCCCGGCGGCCGCGGATCTGGCCTGGTTGGCGGACGTGTATTCGAAGGGCTACGCGACGCTCCTGGACGCGCTCGACGCGAAGCCGAGCAAGGCCCCGCTGCGGATCTACTTCTACCGCTCGGAGGCTGAAAACCACCGGTACACCCGCCGCCGCACCGGCTTCAACATCCCGGGGGGCCCGGGGGAAGTCCACTCCCTCTTCGCGGCCCGCAATGATCGCCAGACCACCGGTCACGAGATGACCCACGCAATCACAAACCGGTCATGGGGCACCCCAGCGGAGGCCCTCCTGGGCGAAGGCATCGCTGTGGCCATGGATCTCTCGGGCATCGACCACCACGCCCGGGCCCGCAAGGCCATCACCACCCTGGAGCCCGACTTCAAGCTCACAACATTGCTCGGCCAGGCCTGGTGGCAGCACGACATGGAACTGAGCTACGGGGTCACCGGCTCTGTGGCCACCTTCCTCCTGGCCGAGGGCTCCATGACCAAGGTCAAGGCCCTCTATCAGGCCAAGGATCTCCAGGCAGCGCTGAAGAAGCACTATGGCTGGACCTTCGAAGAGCTCGAGCAACGTTGGCGCAAGGCCATCGGCCTCGACTGAGAAGACCTCAGTCGGCGGGGCAGGTCCCCTCGGGGGCCGGGGCGAAGAGGTCGGGCGCTATACTGCCGGGCGCGGGCTCCTCTAGAACATCAGCAGGCCAGACATGGAAGTTCGCATCCAGGGCCACGGCGAGGTCGGGGACCGACTCGAAGATCCCGAAGATCGTGCGGAGGCCGATGCCCAGCAGCTTGACGTCACATTCCACGGGGAGCTCGGCGAAGAGCTCCGGCCCTGGTTCGGCTGGGCAGACAGGCATGTCGCCCTCCCCGGGGACGCAGCCTTCGAGGGTGCCCTTGCAGTACTCGTGGACGATGATCCCCTCCAGATCCTGACCCCCCAGGGTGAAGTCCAAGGTGGCCTCCAGGACCCCCTGCTCCACGAACCCGGCGTCGGTGAGGACGCCGGAGAGGGACAGATCCACCAGGGTCGCCCGCAGCCGCCAGCCCGGGGGCAGAGGGACGCCCAACAACTTGCTTATGTCGATCTCCAGGCTCACCGGCGCCGTGGAGAAGCAGGGACCGTCCAGGGCCAGGAAGGTCGCGACGCAGGGCCCATCAGCGACGGGCTTGATGTACGCGGGGGCGCCGTCCGCGGCGTCACCGACCCGGGCGCCCGCGGTCACCAGCGCGGTGATCTCGGTCTGGGTCCCGTCCGTCGCGCCGAGGCGGATCACCAGGGGTACCTGGCTGATCACCTCTCGCAGGTAGGTGCCCAGGCCCATGGGCTGGACGTGTGCGTCCGGTAACAGGAGGACCAGGGGCGTCCCTTCGAGGGCCGCGGGATCCGTGAGGATCGGGTCCCGGGCCGGATCGCAGGGAACCTTCTCGGTTTCCCCGTAGTCGATCTCGTCCTCGTTCAAGATCTCCACGGTCCCGGCCGCGGCGTCCACCCGCACATGGTGGACGCCGTCGCCATCGTAGCCCGCCTCGGTGAGGTACACGGGCACGCCCTCGAATACGTCCCGACCCCAGACGTGGATGTGGCCCACGAAGATCGCAAGGACAGTGTCCGCATGGTCGCTGATCACGGTGCCCAGGCTCTCCTCGCCGTCCTCCAGGACGATGCCCGGCGGGTGGTGCATGAAGAGGACCGCTGCGACCCCATCGGACAACACCTCGTCGAGCCACTGGAGTTGCGCAGCGCCCATGGCGCCGTTGAGCCCCAGGGAAGAAGCGACCCGCGGGTCGTACATGGAGTTCAGGTACACGAACCGAGTGCCGCCGTGCTCGGTGTAGGTCCAAGGCTCGATGCCGAGCTCGTCCTCGAAGAGCTGGGTGCGGGCCTCGGGGTCCGGGGCAATTTCGAAGATGGATGACCCGGTGCTGTAGTAGTCGTGGTTCCCCAGGGCCACCTCCACGGGGATCGGCGCGCCGTCGAAGATCTGTCGGAGCGCCGCGATCTTGGACCCCTCCCCTGTGTCCACGGGCTCCTCCAGCACGTCCACGAGGTCGCCGGTGACCGCGATGAACTCCGGCGCGGGGTCCCGCCCGGCCGCAGCGGCCAGGAGGCCGACTACATTCTGCGCGATGGAGTTCTCGATGCCCCCCTCGATGTGGATGTCCGTGACCACCGCAAAGACCACGGGCCCGTAGTCCGGCGGAGGCGGGGTGTCCAGGACGGTATCCGGCACCACGGTGTCGGGTGCTGCGGTGTCCTTGGCGACCACCTCCGGCAGAGGTGCGATGTCCTCACCCACGGGTCCGGTGTCACCGCCGCCCTTGTCAGCGCACCCCATCAAGAAGGCGAACACTATAGTGGCACCGAGGATCTTCATGCGGTGAAGCTAGCAGATAACATCCACGGGGGGCCACAGAAAAAGAGGACGGCTGGATCGATACCGGCAGCTTCGGCAGCCCTACTAAATGCCCGACATGTATATCGACTCCCAGAGATCACATTGCGCGGCCTTGAGATCCGCCTTCACCGATGACGGGACATCCAGTTCCAGATAGCTCTTCGTGGTTTGGTCATATCCCGGCCATTCGAGCGCGCCATCGCCGTTGGGATCCCCAGCAACGGCGAAGCGCGTCCAGTATCCCTGGATCTCCTCGGACAGGACCAGATCCTCCTCCGTGAGGCTGGCCTGGAACTCGGTCTGCTCGGTACCAAAGACGAACATCGTCTCTGCGGTGTGGTAGGCCCCCATGTTTGGGAACACCGGGTTCTGGACCTCCCGGGTGAAGTGATACATCCACGTCGGCGTCCCGCCCTGGGCCAGCACCCTGGCGGCGAGGCGGGCGGTGCAGACGAAGGTCGCATCCCCCAGGATGGCCGCGGCGGTGGCGTCGATGGAGCCATAGTCATCGACTGGATAGGCCTCCAGGACTTGTTCGACATGGTTCGGCGCGAAGTTCGCAACAAGGCCCTCGAGGTCAGCCTGGTCCATGCCTCCGCCGGCCCAATTCACGAAGAGTGCGCCCTCGTCCCTGTTGGAGCCCACGATGGTCGGCACCCGGACTCCCTGACCCATGAACATCTGCACCGCAGGCTGGCCAGTGACAAGAGCGCCGTCCAGGGCCGGGCCCCACCGGACGCCGCCGCCGAAGAAGAGCGCTGCGGCCATGGGGAGGGCCTCGGGGGTCTCGTCCGCGGGAACCGCCCGCAGACAGGCAGCTACATCATCGGCGCCCTTACAGCCCACGGCCTCGGCGAACTGCTCACCCAGGGCTTCGGCCTGCTCCGGGCTGTCCACGATCCCACAAACACCCGACTCCATGATCGCTCTGTGGAAAAGACCCTCGGCCCCGGTCATCACGAGGTGCATGCACACGCTCACCCCGCCCGCGGATTCGCCAAAGATCGTGACGTTGCCCGGGTCGCCACCGAATTCTGAAATATTCTCCTGGACCCAGCCCAACGCCGCCTGCTGGTCCATCATCCCCCAGTTGCCCGCGCCGATCTCCGGATGCGCCAGGAACCCGAGCGGCCCGACCCGGTAGTTGAACGTGACCACGACCACGCCCTTCTTCGCCAGTTCATGGCCCCAATAGGTCTCCAGCCGGCTGGTCCCGAACATGAACCCGCCGCCGTGGATCCACACCATGACCGGCGCGCCCTCCGCGTCCTCGGGGGACCACACGTTCACGGTCAGGCAGTCTTCATCGGTGCCCTGGACCTCGACCCAGCCGAACGCGTTCCCCTGCGGGCAGACCGCGCCGAAATCCGCAGCGTCACGCACGCCGTCCCACCCATCGATCGGCTCCGGCGCCGCCCACGTCAACATCCCCTCCATCACAGCCTCCGACCAATCCTGCGACCAGCACGAACAGCAGAATCCACAGCGAACGTGTCATGGGTGCCTCCGGATCAGGGGCCGCCCCAGCGCAGCACGGCGGCCTGCTGTATGGCCCCGTCGAAGTGGAAGCGGGGCGCGGCTGCGCCGTGGGGATCCGCGCCCAGGAGGACCAGGCTGTCGTTGTTCACCACCCCGCCGGACGCGTCCTCACCGACGATGGCGTCGTCGTCGTTGTCCACCCAGAGTCGGACCTGACCGTCGCCGTCGTAGGCGCCGATAAGAAAGAAACCATCGGCCTCGTCGAGGACCCAGTCGGCTGGAACCGAGGCGTAGCGGTACAGCCCGTCCACAAAGACCCCGAAGCGGAGCTCGGTCGCGCCCATCCCGGGGGGATCGTGGAGCTCGAGGGTCCACCCCGCCATGTCGGACTTGGCCAGGATCACCATGGTCTCTCCGTCGTTCAACTCCAGACGGTCGAAGCGAACCGCAGCGGTCACCAGCACGCCGCCGTCGGCTGCGCAATCCGCGTCGTAGAACGGCAGAAACTCCGACGACGCCGGCTCGAACTCGAGCACCGTTCCGAAGAGCCCCTCCCCGGTGCCCCAGGCCGCGCCGGAGGGCTGACCCGGCCCGTTGAGCCCGGCCTGGGCGGCGACGCCGTCGGCCTGATTCCAGGTCACCACGTCGTCGCCGGGGGGTTGGTCAGCAGAGTTCAGGTAGATGAGGACATTGTCTGCCTCCACCGCGGCCCGGGCCGCGGCCACGGATAGATCCGTGGTGATCGCGTCCACCTCCTCCCGCAGGGCCGTGGTGAACACAGGTCCCATGGACTTGGGGATGGTCCAGAGGTTGACGCCCAGGTCCAGGGACCGGGCAAAGGCGACCTTGCCCATGAGGTTGCGATCCTGGTAGTGGAACTCGACCATCCCGTACCCGTCTGCCGCTACCTGGGCGATCTCCTCCTGGAAGGTGGAGAGGACTGGGAAGTCGTCATTATTAAAAAGAACCGACAGGCGCACGTAGTTTTCGATGAGCGGGTACCCGCCCCCGTCGAGGAGCTGCCGGGCGAGGGCCACGTTGCCCAGCCGGTAGAGAAAGGTCCTGAGCACCACGGGGCGGCCGTTGCGTGCATAATGCTCCCGCCGGGCGTCCAGGATATCGAGGAGGCCGGCGACAAAGGCATCCGTGGGTTCGTTCTCCTTGATCTCGATATACAGGAGCTGGTCGGCCGCCTGGAGCTCCGGCAGGTCGAGGACATCCGTCAGGAGGGCCCCGTCCACGCTGCCGTCGTCGTCGTGATCCACAAAGATCTCGCCGCCCTCGGCCTTGATGTCGAGCTCGATCAGGTCCGCCCCGCCGTCCACGGCTTCCTGGATCATAGTGCGGGTGGCCTCGAGGCTGGTCGCCGGGTCCATGAAGGCCAGGTAGCAGTTATGCGCGGAGATTGCGGCCAGGTTCCCGAGGGGGGACCGCGCCGGTTCCCGTGCCACGCCGTTCCAGTACCCGGGTCGCTCGAAGTACTCCACGACGGTCTTGAACGCGCCTGACTCGGAGGCCTGTCCGTCGTCGTCGATGGCCTGAACCTCAAAGAGATGTGCGCCGGGCTCGAGGGGTGTCTCTGCGGTATACCGGGTCACGCCGTCCGGCGCCTCCTCCCAGGGTCCGCCGTCCAGGCGGACGCGGGCCGCCACGGCGCCCTTGGGCAGGTTCCACAGCCACGTGGGGTGCGGATGTCCTGCGCTTGGTTCGCCCCGAACATCCGGCGCGTCCGGGG
>CAZNWW010000014.1:0-10976 GCA_964576155.1 uncultured Myxococcales bacterium
CTCCCGGGAGAGGCGCACGGCCTCTCGGATGTCTTCGGGAAGTTCATTCAGCATGCGTCGGAGGGCCGGTACTGAGTCCGCAGGATCTGCCAGGAGTGACCCGTTCGCGGCGACGAAGGGCGTCAGGGCCCTGTGAAGACGCGCGGGGGCTTCGTCCGCCCAGCGGACCTGCACCGAAGGGGGTTCGTCCTGCCTCGATAGGTGAATCTCTGTGACCCGGGAGCCCCGCCGGACCGCGGTCTTGTACCCGCGGCGCTTCGCCACGTGTTGGAGGGTCTTCTCAATATGTTTGCAGGTGCCCAGTCCGTTCACCCGGAAGTCCATGCACGCGCAAGTGTTCTCGTGATCGGTGAGGGACCGGATCTCCACCCCGTAGCGCTGCCCGGTTCCGCGGGTGCCGGCCAGAAAGTTACCGTGGAATGGGTCGGTGCCGGGGATATGCTGTATCTCGATCGGTTGGGTCCGGGCCCGCTCTCGTCGCCGCTCAATTTCGTCCGCGTCTGATGATTTCCAGCCGGTGAACCGGGGGGTTCTGGTCTTGGTTTTTTTCTGCTTTGGTTTTCCCCGGGATTGTCTTTTTGGTGTAATGGGAAGTGATCCTCGAACAGGTGGTCTTTTCAAGTGCTTTGGACGCTATCGCAACAACCGTGCGGGTACAAGCCTGCCACACCACGCGGTTGACAAAACAAAGAAACAATTTTATTTTTGTCATGGTTTGTTGTGTTTGAGGTGCTCGGATGTATGTTCCCCGCGAAATTCACCATGCCGCCCTGGACGCGCTCGAGATGTTCCCCGCGGTGGTCCTGACCGGCCCACGCCAGTCCGGAAAGACGACATTCGTGCGAGAGGCATTGGGCGACAGGTTCGCCTACGTGAGTATGGATGATCCCCTGGAACGTGAGTTCGCTGCGACAGATGCCAACGGGTTTCTGGATCGATTCGGGGACCGACCGCTGATACTCGACGAGATACAGTACGTCCCCGCGCTGCTCCCCTACCTGAAGCTCCGGATCGACGCAGATCGGTCCCGAACCGGTCGATTCCTTCTGACGGGGTCGCAGCAGTTCAAGGTGATGCGCGACGTCGGGGAGTCCCTGGCGGGGCGAGTGGCGATCCTGGACCTGCTCCCGTTCAGCCTGGTCGAGCGCAGCAGCGCGTCGGATGTTCCCCTCGAAGAGATCCTCTGGTGCGGACTCTACCCGGAACCATCTCTGCACCCAAAGCGACGGGACTTCTGGCTGCGGGGTTACGTGGAGACCTACCTGGAGCGAGACGTCCGTCAGCTCACCGCCGTGCGGGATCTGGCGTCCTTCCAGACCTTCCTGCAGGTCTGTGCGACGATGCACGGTCAGGAGGTCAACATGGCTGCGCTGTCTCGCCGTTGCGGTGTGACGCAGCCCACGGTCAAGGCGTGGCTGGGTGTCCTGCAGGCCTCCTACCTCGTGCACCTGGTCCAGCCATTCCACAAGAACTTTGGCAAGCGCCTCGTGAAGTCCCCGAAGCTCTATTTCCTGGATCCGGCGCTGGTCGCCTACCTGACCCGACAACCCAGCGCACCGGCTGGGCTCGCCGGCGCGCTCGGAGGAGCGCTCTTCGAGGGTCTGCTGGCGGGTGAGGCCTTGAAAGCATTCGCCGCGTCCGGCCGGCGTTCAGACGTCTACCATTGGAGGTCGAGAGAGGGCCTCGAGGTCGATCTGCTCCTCCGCCTCGGAGGGCGTCTCGTGCCCGTCGAGATCAAGCTCACCGCCACCCCGGCTGTGGGCCACGTCGGTCCGATGGAGCGTTTTAAAAAACTGACCGGCACGGAGGCCTCCTCCCAAGGGGTGCTCGTCTGCCGAGTCTCGAAGCAGACTACGCTGCCGCATGGTAATATAGCGCTGCCGTGGACGGAATTTCCGGCGTTTTTGAGGGCGGAGCTGGCCGGCAAGGGGACGACACGATGAGCGGGGGCGGGAGATCGGCGGTCAGATGGGTGTGGATCGCCATCCTGGCCTGGGTGGTCATCGGGGCTGATCCATACACCGCCCCGGACGGCGATCTGAACCGCGACGGCGTTGTTGACGCAGTGGACCTGCAGTGCGAGGTTTTGCTCTTCGACGCTTTGCAGGGCGCGGCCGAACTCACGGAAGATGCGTGTGCGGTCGATGGGGATTGCCCGGAGTCGTATGCGTGTCGCGTCGGGCCGACGTCGTTCAAATTGTGTTTTCCCGTCTGTCTGTCGTCTGAGGTGACGTTCGGTCAGGCGAATGGGCCGGTGTGTACCGATCCGGAAGAGGACAGCCCCGAGTGCCTGGGGATCGTCGGGAAGATGAACGCGGACATGAACTGCGACGATGAGTTCTCCAACGTCGATTTCCAGTTCGTCGTCGCGTTGGTCATGGGCAAGGCGGGAGGAGCCGGGACCGCGGACGTGGACGGCGACGGTCAGCTCAACTTCTGTGATGCTGACTCCGATGCCGACGAGATCTTGGCTTTGACGATTGCGCTGCGTTGGACCCGGCGATCGGGATCTGCTTCGACGGCGACCCGTGTACCCAGGATCTGTGTGAAGATGGTGGCTGCGTGCATCCGCCGGCGACGGGGCCGCTTTGCGATGACGAGTTGGTTTGCACCCATGGTGATGCCTGCGTCGACGGGACCTGTGTCGGTGTGCCCTACACCTGTGACGACGAGGATGTCTGCACTGATGATGCCTGTCTTGGCGACGGCGGCTGTGATTTCGTGAACAACACGGCTCCTTGTGACGATTCGACGGCGTGTACCTCGGGCGATGTCTGCGATGATGTCTGCACGAATGATACCTGCCTGGGAGATGGCGGCTGCGACTTCGTACATAATGCGGCGCCGTGTGACGACTCCGATTCCTGCACCTCGAGCGACGTCTGCTCAGCGGGGATATGTGCCGGGTCGCCGTACACCTGTGATGATGAAGACGTCTGCACCGACGACTGGTGCAACGGGAACGGCACCTGCGGCCACTCCAACAACTCAGTGAGCTGCGGATCCAACCACCAATGCCAGGGCGGACAATGCGTCGCGCTCTGCTCACCAGCTGATTATGCCACATGGTCCGGTACCTGCACCGCCTTCTGCTCCGGGAAGGGATGTGGGTCGGCCCAGGTGTTCGCCGCTCCACACGGCAACATGTGTGGTTGTACCTGTTGTACGCCGTCCAATGGCAATATGTTCAGCGGACCCTATGGGGGTGGATTCTCAGACTGTCAGGTCGTCGCGGGCGGCTGGATTCCCTATTGTGCGACGGCCTGTCGGTGCGGGTTGTAGCTGTCTCCCTCTCTGGGCAGTTGAGAGGGTGTGGGATCCCGGAGGGACGTTCGCACGCTCACGTCTGGGATTTTATCGGCTCGAAGCTTCGTTGCCTCGCGGGCTAGTTTTGGGTTGAGCGGACCTGCTCGCAGTCGAGGGTCGGTTTGGACGTTGGGTTGGCCCAGGGGCTGGCGCAGGTCCCTAACGCATTGCCCATGTCCCGCCAGAAGAAGCCTGATCCGCCGGGGTTGTACGGGTAGGCGCCGTCAGGGGTGTTCGGGTTCAGGATGTCGTAGCCGGGGAGCTTATCCTCGGTGACGTAAGAGGCGTGCGCTTCGCGGATCCGGTCGTGGACGAAGCGCACTTCCCGCCAGGTGAGGGGCAGGCCCGCGGACGCAGAGTAGACGACCAGCTCTGCGAGGTCCTGGTCATGGGGCCCGGTGTAGCCCTCGGGGTCTTCCTCCTTCGCGTCGAGGATCTTGTCCAGGCGCCACGCGAGGCCTTCCAGCATCGCGTCCCCGACCTCCCTCTGTCCCCGCAGGAAGGCGATGGCCGCCGCGGCCTCGTGGTGGCTTCGGTTGATCTGGTGGAAGTCGTTCTTGAGGCCCCACTCCTCGTCCAGGATGCTGATCCCGTTCCCGCAGTCGAAGTCCCCGGCGTCGTCCCGGCCGAAGAGGCGGATCGCCAGCTTGGACTTGCACTCCAGGTCCGCGACGGTGTTGTCGTAGAACGCCAGATCCCCGAACGGGATGTATTCATTGAAGTCCCCGTCGAGGGTGGCGATCGCGTAGCCGTCGTCCTCTACTTTCCGGCACCAGGCCCGGTAGCGCTCGTCGGCCATGGCAAGGTCTTCGACCAGACCATCGGAGGGCGCCGTCGTGCAAGCGGGGAGCATGGCGAGCCCGTGGAGCATGTGCCCGATGTCGTCCTTGGACCGGGTGTTCTTCACCCAGAGGTCGCCCCAATGCGGGTTGTCCGGGTTGTGGACGTAGTACGTAGGCGGGTGCTCCTCGTCCAGCGCATTCCCGGGCCGGTTCAGGCTGTAGTCGATGTTGATTGTACCCCCGTGATCAGTATCGGTGATCGAGACCGGGTAGGCCGCGCGACACAGGATCCCGTCGGTGTCGTAGCCAGGACGGTCCCAGGCCATGGACCAGGAGTTGAAGCCCCGCAGGAGCTCCCGGACCAGGTCCTCCCGGTCGCCCCAGAGCGCGTGTGCATAGCACGCGGAGGCAAAGATCGGGCCCGTGCGCATGCCGTTGTTGTCCGCGCCCTGGTCTCCGTGGAGGAAGGTGATTTCGCCGCCCTCCTTGGTGACGGTGACCCCGCTCCACCAGGTGCCGTACCAGTACCGGCCCTCCGGATCCGACTGAGGCCAGCCGTGGACCCGCTCCGCGGTCGCGTCGAAGTACCGGGTCTTGGCCAGAAGATCCAGGTACAGGGCGGTGACCTCGGTGATCTCCTCCGGGGGCACCGGCTCTCCCGCCTCGGGCCGGATGAAGCTCGGCCCGGACGTGCTGACGTCGTCCTCGGGGGCATCCGGGCCTGTATCCGGTGCCGTGTCCGGTGCCGTGTCCGGCGATGTGTCTGGTGCTGTGTCACCAGGCACGTCGGCGGCTGCGTCTGAGACGCTGTCGGGCCCCGGAGTGTGGTGATCGTCGGCGCCGCCGGCGCAGCCGGCCGCAAGGAGGAACATAAGGAGGAACATACGGTGTTTCATGTCCCCAGGGTAGGGGCTCAGAACCCAGCGGTCAACGTGGCGAGGGTGATGGTGTCCAGGGCCTTGACCTGCGCGGGGGCCGCGTGGTCGTACTTCAGCTGGAACGAGGTACCCAGGGCGAAGTGGCGGGACACCTTCGCGGAGAGCTGTACCTCGTTGGCGATGCGGAAGTCTCCGAGGGGATCGGGGAGCCTGGGCTGGGCGTACACCGTCTCCTGGAGTGAAAGATTCTCGACGATATTCCAGGTGAAGGACAGGTAGGACGACGAGCGGTGGGCCAGCCTCTCCAGCTGCTCCCCCTGGGCGGCGCCGTCGGCGCTGATCCGCTCGTACTCGAGCATGTAGTGGATTCCTATCGCCATGCGGAAGGTCTCGCCGCGGAAGACATCGAACCGGGGTCCTGTGCCCACGAGGAGGCGGAGCTGCAGCCGGGTGAAGCGGTTCTCCGCGCCTTGCACCCAGGTCTCCCAGGCGAACCAGTCGAAGATGAAGACCTGGTAGCGGAGGTGGGAGAACAACTTGTTCATGTACTGCGCGTCGTTCTTTATGGCCAGCGCGCCGCTGGTGGTGGAGATGAATCGGTGGCGCCGGATCTGGTAGCGCATCAGGAGGCCGGCTTTTCCTGAAAACAGGTCCACGTTCCCGGTGTAGAGGGACAGGCCGCCCTTGAGCTCCAGCGAGAATCCGGGGTTGTCTTGCGGTCCCAGCAGGGGCTGGATGTTGACGATCTGGGCCTCCGCGCTAACAGAGGTGGTGACCGCGGCCAGGATGGTCAGGATCGAGATCAGGATCTTCACGGTGCACCTCCTCACCAGAGGATAGGAGGCGTCATGGGCGCGGTCAAAGATATGGTATACTCTTCCCCGGCTTTTGAACCCTTCCGGAGGTTCCCATGCGCCGTACCCTGATCCTGGTTGCGCTCTTCGCTGCAGCGACCGTCCTGGCCTGTGACTCTGACGCGTCGGGCCCCGGTGGCGGTGTCGATACCCTCCACGACGCGGACGGAATGGCTGGCGATTCGACCGCAGGAGACCTGGTGTCCGGGGACCAGGCCCCGGGAGACCTATCCGCGGTGGATCAGCCTCCTGCAGAGGACGCGTCCCCGGACTCAACCGCGGACGCTGTCGGGCCGGCCTGTGATCCCGGCGAGGGTTGTTTTTTAGATCCTTGCAAAGAGAACGGTGACTGCCAGTCCGGCTGGTGCGTGGAGCACATGGGTGACGCGGTCTGCACGACGACCTGCCAGGAGGACTGCCCCGCAGGTTGGGCCTGCCAGCAGGTGGCCGGTTCGGATCCGGACGTGGTCTTCATCTGCGTCTCGGCCCACGCCAACCTCTGCAAGCCCTGCGAGGACGCGGCGGACTGCGCGTCCGTCGGGGGCGCGGAGGACGTGTGCACGGACTACGGCGAGGAGGGCAGCTTCTGCGGCGGCAGCTGCGGCGCAGAGGACGAATGCCCGTGGGGCTTCTCCTGCCAGGAGGTGGTGACCACCGACGGCGTGACCCTGAGCCAATGCGTCGCGGATGCGGGGGTCTGCCCCTGCACGCCGACCTCTGTTGCCCTGGGCCTGTGGACCCCTTGTGAGATGGCGAACGAGTGGGGTGCGTGCGCGGGGAAGCGTGTCTGCACCGAAGACGGCCTCGCCGCCTGCGATGCGTCCGCGCCTGCGGCGGAGACCTGCAACGGCCTGGACGATGACTGCGACGGTGCGACGGACGAGCCCCTCGAGGTCGGGGGCGACTACGTGAACCTCTGTGACGACGGGAACCTGTGCACCGCGGACACCTGCGACGGTGAGGGCTGCTCCCACGCGGCCATCGACGGCGGCGAGTGCGTAGATGGTGATCCCTGCACAGCGGGCGACCACTGCGAGGCCGGGATCTGCGTGGCCCTGCCCATCGCCTGCGACGACGGCGATCCTTGCACCGACGACTCCTGTGATGGCCTCGGGGGCTGCAACTCCGAGTTCAACGAGGACCCCTGCGACGATGGAAATCCCTGCACCGTCGGAGATCATTGCCAGGCGGGCCTCTGCGCCGGGTACCAGGCGGGCTGTACCTGCACGGCCGACGCGGACTGCGGCCCCTCGGACGAGGACCTTTGCAACGGCAACTTGATCTGCGACACGGCGGAGTGGCCGTATCATTGCGTCGTGGACCCCGAGACCGTCATCATGTGCTCCGAGCCGGAGGGTCTCGACGCGCCCTGTCTCGCCGCTGTCTGTCACCCCACCGACGGAACCTGCGGGTTCGACCCGATCAACGACGGATACGCGTGCAGCGATGGGGACACCTGCACCACCGGGGACCATTGTGACGGAGGGTCCTGCGTCGCCGGGATGGTCCTCAACTGCGCCGACGACGATCCCTGTACCGTGGACGTGTGCGTCCAGGGGCAGGGCTGCAGCCACACCCTGGCCGACGTGGCCTGCGACGATGGCGACCCCTGCACCGTGGGGGACCACTGCGACGGCGGCGTCTGCGTCGGCGGCGCGCCCATGGCCTGCGACGATGACAACACCTGCACGGATGACTCCTGCAATCCCCTCTCGGGCTGTCAGTTCATCCCAAACGCGGGTCCCTGCGATGATGGGAACTCCTGTACGGCGGGGGACCACTGCGCAGCGGGGGCCTGTGTCTTCATCGGCGGCGTGGACTGCAGCGACGGCAACCTCTGCACCGACGATGCCTGCGAGCCGCTGAGCGGTTGCACCTACACTCTGAACTCGGCTCCCTGCGATGACGTGGACCTGTGCACCACCGGAGATCACTGCCACCTGGGGGTCTGCATCGCGGGCGGCGCGCTCCCCTGCGACGATCAGAATCCATGCACCGAGGATGGCTGCAACGCGGTGACGGGCTGCCAGTTCGTCCCCGTGGATGGGCCCTGTGACGACGGGAACGCGTGTACGGGGGACGAGCTCTGCATCAACGGCCAATGTGTCGGCCAGCCTGTTGTGGTCTGCGAGGACGGGAATCCCTGCACCGACGACTCATGCAACCCCCTCACAGGCTGCCAGTACCTCGCCAACGAAGACCTCTGTGACGATGAGGATCCGTGCACGATCCTGGACGTCTGCGCCGCGACGGCTTGCGTGGGTACGGGCGCGCCGGACTGCGACGACGGGAATCCCTGCACCGACGACGTCTGCACCCCCGGGGTGGGCTGCACCTACGCGTTCAACGCCGATCCCTGCGACGACGGGGACGCTTGCACCACGGTTGACGCGTGCGCGGGGGGCGCGTGCGGCGGAAGCGTACCTCCTGTCTGTAACGATGGGGACGCGTGCACCGACGATAGCTGCGCGCCCCTGAGCGGCTGCGTCTACACGCCGATCTCGCCATGCTGCGGCAATGGCGTCGTCGAGCCCGGCGAGTCCTGCGACGACGGCAACACCCAGTACGGGGACGACTGCCCCGGGGACTGCTCGTCGGAGACGGGCTGCTCCGACGCGGCTGAGTACCACTACGAGGTGGTGCCCGGGATCTGGGCCTGCGTGAACAACGCGCTGATCGTTACCTACGCGGAGAACAACTCCATGTGCGCAGCGGGCTCGACTCCGGCGACCTACAAGCTGGTCCAGGGCTACCAGATGCCGACCCTGGCCGAACACCAGACCTTTGTGAACTGGTACAACTCGGTGAACTCGAACAACGGCAACTACATCCGCACCGGGCAGAAGCGCCGGAACGGCTGCACCCCCGAGGAACACGGGGACCTCTACGTCCCCAACAACGACAGCTGGGGCTACCAACCCGACTCGGGCTGGCACGACCTCTTCCTCGGTGGCCCCTCGTGTAGCAAGAGCACCGGCTCCGCCAACAACATGTCCCACCCCCTCGCTGGCGTGATCTGCGTGGCCGGGGAGTACGAATACCCGCAGCCGTAGCCACCTCTCACTCATGGACAGGGCGTACACCCCCTAGTATCCTGCCCGAATGACCCAAGGCGTATCGATCAATGAAGAGCTCCAGGAGGTCGAGCGCCGGTACTCGATCTCCGAGGAGATCGCCAACAGCGTGACCCACGGCATCGGCGCTGCCCTCGCGGTTGCAGCGCTGTCCATCCTGGTGACCTATGCCGGGCTGTTCGGGGATGTGTGGCGGGTGGTTGGTTTCAGCATCTATGGCGCGTCCCTGGTCCTTCTCTTCCTCTTCTCGACCCTCTACCACGCATTCCAGAACCCCAGAGTGAAGGCCGTGTTCCGGGTCTTGGACCACGCAGCGATTTTCCTCCTCATCGCCGGGAGCTACACGCCCATCACTCTCGTGACCCTGCGAGGTGTCTGGGGCTGGTCCATGTTCGGCGTGATCTGGGGTGTCGCCATCATCGGGATCGTGACGACGGTGGCCTTCCTCGACGCCCCGAAATGGCTCACGGCCGGGACCTACATACTCATGGGCTGGCTGTCCGTCATTGCGATCAAGCCCCTGGTTGCAGCCCTCCCCGCTGGCGGCATGGTTCTCCTGGCCGCAGGGGGCTTGAGCTACACCGGCGGCGTGGTCTTCTACGTCTGGGACCGCTTGCCCTTCAACCACGCGGTCTGGCATCTCTTCGTGCTGGGCGGCAGCGCCTGCCACTTCTTCTGCATGATGTTCTATGTCCTTCCCATGGAGTCGGTGTAGGCCGTGAGCACTGAACCGCAACAGCCGGCAGGACAGCCCGGCGGCGACCAGAAGGTCACCCTGATCCGTTCACTCGGGTGCTTCGACGCGACCATGCTCGGGATCGGCGCAATGATCGGCGCCGGGATCTTCGTACTGACGGGCATGGCCGCAGGCGAGGCGGGGCCTGCGTCGATCATGGCCTTCGCGCTCAACGGCCTGGTGACCATGCTCACCGCAGCCTCCTACGCAGAGCTCTCGTCGAAGATTCCAGAGTCTGGTGGCGGGTACTCGTTCATCAAGAAAGCCTACCCAGGCCTCTTCGGCTTCCTGTCCGGCTGGATGCTCTGGTTCGCCTACATCGTGGCCTGCGGGCTGTACGCGCTGGGCTTCGCCGGTTACCTCTGGGAGGTGCTGGAGCGCTACGTGCCGTCCTTAGCCGCGGGGATCCTGGGGGTTGGCGGTGCGCAGGTGACGGTCCTCCTGTTCATGACCCTGATCCTGGGCTTCTTCGTCTGGCTCAACGTGCGGGGGACCGGGGTCACCGGCACCACGGAGTCGGTGATGACCCTGGCGAAGATCGCGGTCCTCCTGATCTTCGTGGCCTTCGGGCTCAAGGCGGTCCTCGCCGCGCCGACCGAGGCCGCAGCGAGCTTCAACCCATTCTTTCCCAAGGGCTTCGGCGGGGTGATGATCGCGATGGGGCTGACCTTCATCGCGTTCGAGGGCTACGACCTCATCGCCACCGTGGCCGAGGAGATCAAGGAGCCCGAGAAGAACATCCCCCGTGCGACCTATATCTCCGTCGCTGTCTCCGTGGCGATCTACCTGCTTATCCTCTTCGTCTGCATCGCTGCCGTGAGGGCGCCGGGGATGACCTCCTGGGAGTTCCTGGGGGAGTACCAGGAGACGGCCATCGTCATGGCCGCGGAGAACTTCATGCCCGGCATCGGGGTGTTGCTCATCGTCATCGGCGGGCTCCTCTCCACCATGTCCGCGCTCAACGCGACGGTCCTGGCGTCGAGCCGGGTGGCCTTCACCCTGGGACGGGACCGCTGGCTCCCTGCGGCCATGGCCAGGATTCATCCGAAGAACCGCACGCCCCACGTGGCGATCATCGCCACCGGCGTGGTAGTCCTGGTCATGGGCCTCGCCCTGCCGATCCAGGTGGTGGGCTCCGCAGCGAGCCTGTTGTTCCTCCTGGTCTTCGCGGCTGTGAACCTGTCCTTGATTCGCATCCGGAAGCTGCACCCGGAGCTCGCCGAGGGCTACAGCGCGCCCCTCTTTCCCTGGTTGCCGATCCTGGGAATCATCTCGAATCTCTCCCTGGCCATCTACCAGTTCAATTTCAATCCGATGGCTTGGTACGTGGCTCTGGGATGGATCGG
>CAZNWW010000014.1:10986-21181 GCA_964576155.1 uncultured Myxococcales bacterium
TCTACCTGAAGGACAAGGCGGCGGAGGCCGCCCCGCGCACTGCGGTGCCCGCGGTCCAGCCGCCGCCGCCGGTGTCGGACTTCCGGATCATGATCCCACTCTCCAATCCGGAGAATATATCACGGCTCCTGCACCTGGCGATCCCCATGGCGCGGCGGCGTGGCGGGGACGTGATCTGCACCAACATCATCACGGTCCCGGACCAGCTCCCCCTCCATGAGGGCATGGAGTACGTGGACACCAGAAGTCGTCCTCTCTTCGAGGTGGCGGACCGGGTGGCGGCAGAACTCGATTATCCGATCTTCAAGGATCTGCGAATCGCACACAAGGTGGAGAACGGGATCCTGGCCGCCGCGGAGGAGTACGGGGTGGACCAGGTCCTCATGGGCTGGAAGGGTTTTTCAACAAAGAAGGAGCGGATCTTCGGCGAGACCACCGATCGCCTCCTCCACTCCCTGCGCGCAGACGTCGCCGTGGTGCGGTTCCGCAAGGACCCGCCCTACGACCGCATCCTCCTGCCCACCGCGGGGGGCCCCCACGCGGAGTTCGGCGCGGAGCTCATCGAGCCCATGGTCCAGGATAGCGGAGCGAAGGTCACCACCTGCTTCGTGATCCCCAACAGCGGGGACGCGGCGGAGGTCGCCCGGGCCCGCAAGTGGATGGAGCGGACCACCCGCCACGCCCGCCTCGGCGAATTGGAGAAGACCGTGGTCCGGTCCAGCAACGTCGTCTCCGGCATCGTGTCCGAGGGAAAGAACCACGACCTCATCGTCCTCGGCGCGTCCAACCGCAAGCTCTTCTCCTACCTCCTCTTCGGAGAGATCCCAGAGGCCGTGGCGGAGATCGCCGAGCCCACGGTGATGCTGGTCCGCCGGGTCACCGGCCCGGTCCTCCCATGGTTCGACACCCGGCTGTCCCGACGTCGCCGAAAAAAGAACTCGCAATAAAGAACCTGCTCATCGGGCCGTCTCGGCCCGATTCCCCTGGCACGGATGATGCAACTCTCAAATCCGGGAGGTGCGCCATGCCGAGATCTTTCATTGTCATCTTTGCAGCGCTCGCGGCCCTGACATCGGGCTGCGTTGTGGACATCCCCATCGAGAAGGAGACCAAGGTCTTCACCATCGAGGGGAACGCAACCCTCGCCGTGGCCGGGGCCCGGATCTTCGGCGAGATCGTCCGCCCCTACAAAGTGACGAAGACCATCGACAAACGCGACTTGAGCACCGTCCATCTCGTTCGCTTCGTCCTCGAGGTGACCGATGACTCCGAGGTCCCCGGGGACGTGGACGACCTGGCCTTCGTGGAGTCTGCGGTGCTCCTCATCGAGTCCAACGACCCTGACGCGGGCCTCCCGATCATCGAGATCGCCTGGTACGATCTCCCCGGGGAGCCGGAGGAGGCGCCCCGGGAGCTGGTCTTCGATGTGGACCGAAGCATCGAGCTCAAGCCGTACTTCCGCACGGGCTTCCGCCTCTCGTCCGAATGCACCCACCTCGTCCCGCCCGACGACGTCTCGCTCATCGGACGCGCCAACTTCCTCGGCGAGCACGTGGTCTTCTAGGCTCCCGCGCCGCGTAGCAGATCTCGACGCGCTGTAAACCAACTTCACACCGGATCCCTGCTATTGGAAATCTACAGGGGATGGTATATATCAGTCGTCTGCTTTTCACCGGGCAGGAAGGAACCAGACCGTTGATCGACGCACCGAAGAGCAAGAACGTCACCTGGCACGAGACCGAGATCGACCGCGCCGCCCGGGAGACCCTCATGGGTCACCAGGGCACCGTGATCTGGTACACCGGCCTGTCAGGCTCCGGTAAGTCCACCCTGGCCAACGCAGTGGAGCTGGCCCTTCATGCACGGGGCATCCACAGCTATCTCCTGGATGGCGACAACGTGCGCCAGGGCTTGAACAGGAATCTGGGCTTCAGCCCGGCGGATCGGGAGGAGAACATCCGGCGTATCGGCGAGGTGGCCCACCTCTTCGCCGAGGCCGGCATGGTTGCGATGACCGCGTTCATCTCCCCCTATCGCAAGGACCGGGATCTGGCCCGCAGCCTCAATGAGACCGGCCGGTTCATCGAGGTTTTTTGCCGTTGCAGCCTCGAGGCCTGCGAGGAGCGGGACCCGAAGGGCCTGTACAAGAAAGCGCGTGCGGGGATCATACCCGAGTTCACCGGCATCTCCGCTCCCTACGAGGAGCCGGAGGCCGCTGAGCTCATCGTGGAAACGGACAAGTTGACCCTCGAAGAGAGCGTCGCCGCGGTGGTGGCCTGTCTCGAGGATCACGGAGTGGTCCCCAGCGCCTGAGGCGGGGGTCCAATGGGATCGATCCATGGCATCGGATACCCACGGGGCGGAGGTCTACCGCGACACACAGCGGCGCACCCTGCTCAAGACCATCTCCTGGCGTATCGTCGCCACCACCACCACCATGGCTCTCGTCTATATCTTCACGGGGCAGCTGAAGAGCGCCGCCACTGTGGGGTTCTTCGAGTTCATCTCGAAGATGTTGTTCTACTACCTCCATGAGCGCGCCTGGAATATGAGCGCCATGGGGAAGTCCACCACGCCCAAGAGCGACAACGTCGTGCCTCACCAGAGCGACGTCTCCCGCGCCGAGCGCCGGAGCCTCGACGGGCACCGGTTCGCCACGGTCTGGCTCACCGGGGTCCCCGGCTCCGGCAAGACCACCCTGGCCTACGCGCTGGAGCGCCGCCTCTTCGACCGTGGCGACCACGCGATGGTGGTGGACGGGGAGAACCTCCGGCTCGGGCTCAACAAGGACCTGGGCTTCGGCGTGTTAGATCGGTCCGAGAACAGCCGTCGCGCCGCGGAGGTCGCCAAGATCCTCAACGACGCGGGTGCCATTGCGATCTGCAGCCTGATCTCGCCCTTCGTCGTGGATCGGGCCGGGGCCCGGGAGATCCTGGGAAAGCACAGATTCATCGAGGTACACCTGGACGGGAAGGCTGACGTGTTCCTGAAGCGGGCCCGCCTCGGCAGTCTGGCGGCCGAGGGCCGGATCAAGAACTTCACCGGCCTCTCCGGTCTATATCAGCCGCCTCCGGCAGCGGAGCTGACCCTGGAGACGGACGCGCTGGACGTGGACGCCTGCGTCGACCGCCTGATCACGTTCCTCGACGAGCGCATCGGGGCAGGGTCCTCTCAGTAGCTCTCGCCGTCACGGGCGCCTGCGTAGACGCAGCGGACCCGGGACTCACCGCGACCTATTTTGAGTAGGAAAGAACGCCTCCACCGGGATCTCCATCTCCTCCGCAGCAGCGGCCATGACACGGTCTGCGGTTGCGATGGCGTCGGCGCCGATGTCCCACGCGATGGCCAGGTGCAGCGCGTCCAGAGTTCGGAGAGGGATGTGCGGGAGTGATCCGATGAGGTTCACTGCGCCGTCTGCGCCCCCTTGGCCGATAGCGTGTTCTACGAGGTGTCCTCGGCGGATGTCCTCCTGGAAGGCAGCGAAGACTCGTGTCTCTGTAGCCTCGGTGAAGTCTCCTTGCCGTCGCCGTCGGGCCAGGAGACATCGCATCTCGACCACGGTGAGGCTGCTCACGGCGAGGGGTGCGTGTTCCCGGATGAAGGCCTCCACCTCGTCCGAGTGGGTCTCGTTCAGGTACCACTTGGCCAGGGCACTGGTGTCCAGGTAGACCATCAGCGGGCCTCCCGATCTGCTCGAACGAGATCCTCGCTGTCCATCTCGAGGTGAGGCATGGACTCGCGTAGACGCTGATGGGACGGTGCCTTTCGTATAGGATCCATGGGGAGGACGCGCGCGATGGGGCGCCCTCTTCGTGTGATCGTCAACTCCCCGGCACCCCCGAGCAACTCCTCGAGCCGCGTCAATGCTTCCCGTAGTTCCCGAATCGAGAGTTCATTCGTCGAAACGTGCCGGTGTGTCATGTGTCACCTCCAAATATATTGTGACACATTGGGGTGATGGTTACAAGTCTGTCTTCCCAGATCCTCACGGTAGCGGGACTGCGGCTCCGGTGCCTTCTTCCAGGTGGTATCGCGCCCCGGGCGCGACGTCTGAGAAGACCTCCTCGTCGCCCCCCGGCCAGCGCACGGTGACTCCGTCCACGGCCTGCGCGTCCCCCAGGCCCACGTGGACCCAGCGGGTCCCCTGCGCGCTGAAGTGCCGGCCCCCGGCCTTCACCTCACGGATCCGGGACACGCCGTCCGCATCCACCGTCACCCGAGCGCCCACCGCAGAGCGGTTGCTCCCGTCTCCCTCCAGGAGGAGCTCCACCCAGGCCCGGTCCTGGCCCGTCCGGTTGACGAAGAGCTGGAGGCGCTTGTCGCCGTGGCGGTCCCCGACGATCAGGTCCAGATCACCGTCCTCGTCCGCGTCGATCCAGACCGCCGCGGTGGCGTCGTGTACCGCGGTCCCGGTCTCATAGGTCACGTCGGTGAAGCCCGCCTCGCCGTCGTTGCGGAAGAGCTTGAAGAAGTGGCCCTGGTACAGGGCGGCCAGCGCCAGGTCCAGGTCTCCGTCGTTGTCCCAATCCCCGAAGGCCGCGTTCACGTCCCCCTCGTCGTAGGGGATGCCCATCGCGGGCCCGTGATCCTCGAAGGTCCAGCCCGGGGGGCCCTGGTTGATCATCAGGCGGCTCGGGTCGCTGCCCGGCATGGTGCGGGGGTGGGCCAGGTTCGGCTCCAGGAGATCCAGGTCCCCGTCGTTGTCCACGTCCCCCCAGTCTCCACCGTATGTATGCCCCGCCCAGGTCCCCGTGTCGTCGTGATCCAGGTTCACCTCGGCGGCCGCGTCCTCGAAGGTCCCGTCGCCGTTGTTGCGCCAGAGGTAGTTGGAGTTGAGCTGGTAGTTTCCAACCCAGATGTCCTGGAGGCCATCGTTGTCGTAGTCGGTCCAGGTCACCCCGTAGCAGGGACGGGCCCAGGGGGGCACCAGCCCGGCCTCCTCGGTCACGTCCAGGAAGGTCCCGTCCCCTGCGCCGAGGAAGTACAGATCGTGGTATGCGGGCGACTCGGGATACTGCACCAGCCAGTTTCCAAGATAGAGGTCCAGGATCCCGTCTCCGTTCCCGTCCCCAAGTCCGGCCGCGCCGGTGGGCTCCAGGCTCTCGATGCCCGAATCCTGAACGACAGTGAAGACTCCGCCGTCGTTGAGGAGCACCTGGTTCGACGGGCCCGCCTCCTCGCCCTCGGCGGGCGGGTTCGTCCAGGTGGGTGCTATGCAGTCCTCGTCGCCGTCGTTGTCCAGGTCTGCGGTAGCGAGCATGTTGGCCGTCAGCCCCTCGGGGAATCGCCCCTCGGCCTCGATGAAGACACCCGCTCCGTCGCCCAGGTACAGGGTCGGGAGCCCGCCCCGGATGGCGAGGAGGTCGTCGTGCCCGTCACCGTCCACGTCGGCGACCGCTGGGCGATCCGCTGAGTCTCCGGCAAAGGGCGCCTCCGAGGACTCGCCGAACCATCGCTCCACGTCCGACCAGGGGCAGAAGCTCTCGCCGAGGAGCTCCATGCGGAAGTTGCCGTCGACGCCGTAGGCCTCGAACTCTCCCGGCACCAGGATCAAGGCCCGGGACCAGGACGGCTCCCCGGCCAGGGACTCCACAGCGAGGTTCGGTGTCTCCTCAACGTGTTGAAATACGATGGCGTAGTGCTGCGCCGGCTCCAGGTAGATCTCCCGGTCCGAGAGATCCAGCGTGAGCCAATCCTCGGGGTCCGCGTCGTGGACCAGGAAGTCCACCGGATCCGTGAGGTTCGCCCCGGGCGCGTCGATGTCGGGCCAGCCCGCGGGGTAGGACCTGCCGAAGGTCCCCATGAGCCGGATCTTCACCCAGCCCGATCCTGCGAACGCGACCCGGATACCCGTCACCCGGGTCGCGTGCGCGGGGACGATCTTCATCATCTCCAGGGTCCCGGCCGGGAACTGGTTGTACACGCCGACGTACTCACCGGACAGGGCCCCCACAGTGATTGGGGTCAGGGTTTCCTCCCATTCCCGTCCCTCGCAGTACCGTTGGAACGCCGGCGTCGGCCAGGATCCGGTGACCAGGTCGACCATGATCTCTTCCTCGGTGTCTGGTGGGACATCCCCGGTCACGTCTGCGATGTCCGCCTCGCGGGTCTCTGGGGGCTCGACGTCGGCTACGTTGTCCGCCCCGTCGGTGTCAGAGTCATTTTCGGGGCCGTCTGGCCCGGCGCAGCCCCAACAGGCTGAGATCACGAAGGTAACGCTCAGGATCATCCGCTTGGTCATCACAGCGTCCGCCTCCTCGTGCATGGTTTGGAATGACAGTACCAAAACCTGTCTGGCTTGGCTTCTCATTGTTCAAGGGGCGCTACTTGCGGTAATATCTTACTAAGAACCGTTGGGAAAACTGGGAGCAACCCTAAAACGGGACGAGAGGTTTCGCATGTCATCCAGAGGGTCCAAGATCATCGGGTGGGGCAGCGCTGTCCTGCTCGGCTTCCTGGCCGGCCTCGCCACGGGCCGGTGGATCTGGCGGACCACCGACCTCCTCCCGGACTCCTTCGCCACGGCCCATACCGACGTCCAGCGGGCCTTCTCCGGTGGGGTTGAGGTTGCGCAGGTCTTCACCCTCGGCGTGGCGGGCAGCGTCGCGCTGATTGTGTTCCTCGCCATCGCGATTCTCCTGCGGATGCTCCAATCCTCCCGCAACAAACGCAAGGACGGCTGAGCGGCTATCCCTTCGGCGGTGTCCAGATCCCATCCCCGTCGACGTCGACCTCGATGGCATTGGTGACAGCATAGGGCGTCCCGTCGAACGCGACCGGTGCGAGGGAACCCGACCCTGAGACCTCGACCGCGTACCAGGCGTCCGCGGAGGGCTCGACGGTGACCACGGTGTCGACCCGGATCACGCCGTCGCCGGCCGGATCCGGGGTCAATGTCTGAACGACCTCGCCGTTCTCGAGGAGGCGCGCCTCGTCGACGTCCATCCAGGTGGGCGCCTGAACCTGGACGCTGAAGGTCACCTGACCATTCTCGTCCACCGCCGTCGTGTCCCCGAGGCCGTGGCCGTCGACGACCTCGAACCGCACGAAGGGCCCGCAGGACACGAACACTTGCCGCTTTTCCAGTTCGAGGGTCTCGGTGTCCAGGCCGAGGTAGGTGAAGTAACCCATGGCCGTGCTCCGAGGGTGGTTCACCTGGACCACGTGGCTCTGCGGACCGGCGGAGTGCATCGCGGCGAACAGCTCGTGCGGGTCTTTATTCAGCGCAAAGATAGCGCCGTTGTTGATCGCCTCCCAATCGGGTTCCGTGGGGAAGATGTTGAAGTGGCCGTATGAGAAGGTGGCCACCGGAGATCAACCCTCGATGGGCCTCATCCAGCCCCGACGGACCGTTCTCGGTGACCGCGAACCAGAAGTCCCGGGTCACCGTCGCCTCGGGCCCGATGACGTAGGAGTCCTGCATGACGATGGTGATGGACGAGTACTCGAACAGGATCGAGAAGTCGTCGTCGTCCGAGAGGACCGCGTAGGCCTGGTCCCGCCCCGAGACCCCGACGTAGGGAATCGGGCCACCGCCGAAGGTGAGGCCCAGGCCCGACGTGGCTGTTGTAGATCTTCGCGTCGCCGATCCGACCATCAGCCTTGAGGCCGCCGATCAACTCTTCGGGGTCCTCGACCAGGCCGGCGCGGACCTCGTCGGAGCCCAGCCGTACCGCCAGGAAGCTCGAGGGGGAGATCGTATCCGGTGCCGCGTCTGCTCCCAGGTCTGCTCCCAGGTCTGACGGCAGGACGTAGTTGCTCGACTCGACGCGGGGGCCGCAGCCCATCGCGGCGGCCAACAGCGCCAGCGAGGCGACATGAATCAGGTTGCGCATGGTTCTCCCTGTCATGTCCCTCTGGTGGATCTGATCCCCAGGCATTATAGGGTTAGTGCCTCCTCGCCACCACTGTTTGATCGCCGGGCTGGTTTTCGCGATAATGATCCGCGCCGAGCGACTGTCTGCAACTGGAGGAGGGGGGATGCGGGCCAGGATCCGGACACGCGAACTTATCGTCCTCATAGCGCTCGTGTTCTCGGCGCCGAGGTCCGCGTCGGCCGGCAGCTGTTGCGCCCCACAGAGCTCCGCAGGCTGCGACGATTTCTTCGTTCAAGCCTGTGTTTGCCTCTTCGACTCGTACTGCTGCCTCATCGAATGGGATTCCCTGTGCGTGGACGAGGTGGAGGACTACGGCTGCGGCTCCTGCGGAGGGGGCGTGGGAGGCTCCTGCTGCGAAGAGTCCAGTGGCCCCGGCTGCTCCAACGGGGCGATCCAGGGCTGCGTCTGCGCAGTGGACTCATACTGCTGCGATACGGCTTGGGACTCGCTCTGCGTCGGCGAGGTCGAGAGCCTCGGCTGCGGGAGCTGCAGCGGCTGTAATCCCAGCTGCGCGGGGAAGCAATGCGGGGACGACGGCTGCGGCGGCAGCTGCGGGACATGCTTCGGCGGGGACGCCTGTATCGGCAGCCAATGCGTCTGTTCGCCGAACTGCACCGGTAAACAATGCGGAGACGACGGCTGCGGTGGCAGCTGCGGGACATGCCAGGCCGGGTTCGAATGCGCCCAGGGCTGGTGCCAGTCGACCTGCACCCCGGACTGCACAGGCAAGCAATGCGGGAGCGACGGCTGTAGCGGCACTTGCGGCTGGTGCGGCGGGGGGCAGTTCTGCAACGAGCAGGGGATCTGCGAGTCGACCTGCCAGGCGGACTGCACCGGCAAACAATGCGGCGACGACGGTTGTGACGGCAGCTGTGGATGGTGCGGCGGCGGGCAGTTCTGCAATGAGCAGGGGATCTGCGAGTCGACCTGCCAGCCGGACTGCGCAGGCAAGCAATGCGGGGACGACGGCTGTGAAGGATCTTGCGGCTGGTGTGGTGGTGGGCAGTTCTGCGACGAGCTGGGACTCTGCGTGACGGCAGGGGAGGACCCGCCCGACACGGTGGGCTGCCAGCCGGACTGCTTGAACCGGGAATGCGGAGACGACGGCTGCGGCGGCAGCTGCGGGGCCTGCGGCCGGAACACCGCCTGTAATGGCGGCGGGCTCTGCGTCTCCGAGGACGAAATTCCGGGCCCGGGCGAGGACGTGTTCCTTCCCGGGGAGGATACCTGGGCCGGCGTCGAGCCGCGCAGCCAGGGAGAGCCATGGGCCACCCCCGGCGACCCGGCCGCCTGCCCGGAAGGCCAGGGTCTCATGTACGGCAAGTGCGTCCCGGTGGCTGTCGATATAGACATCGACGGAGGGACCAAGGGTGGCTGCGGCGTCGGGGGGTTCGCAGGGGCCCACTGGTGGATCCTGCTGATGGTATTCGTGCTGGCGACCAGGAAGAACTCTTCTCGTGTCAGATCCCCATGAACCGGGCCACGATCTCCTTCATGATCTCGTTGGTCCCTGCGAAGATCGACATGACCCGCAGGTCCCGCCAGGCCCGGGCCACTGCGTACTCCTCGCAGTAACCGTACCCTCCATGGAGCTGGACACAGCGGTCAGCGACGCGGTTGGCCATGTCAGTGGTCCAGTACTTCGCCATGGAGATCTCGGTGATGATGTTCTGGCCCTCGATGTGGTCCATGATCAGCTTGTCGATGAAGGTCCGTCCCAGGCGGATCTCCGTGGCCATCTCCACGAGCTCGAAGCGGGTGTTCTGGAACTTGCTGATGGGCTTGCCGAAGGCTACCCGCTCCTTGCAATACTCAGTGGTGATCCCCAGCAGGAACTCCGCGGAGGCCACCGCTGAGATGCAGCACATGAGCCGCTCCCGCCCGAGCTGTTTCATCAGCATCTGGAATCCGCCGCCTTTGCGCCCCAGTCGGTTGCCGATGGGGATCCGGCAGTCATCGAAGAAGTGTTCGGCGGTGTCCTGGCTGCGCCACCCGACCTTGTCGATTTTTTTGCCCTTCGTGAAGCCCGGCGAAATTGCCTCGACCACGTAGAGGCTCATGGCCAGGTGGGGGTTCTCGACAGCAGGATCCCGGGCGGCGAGGACCACCAGGTCGCAGTTGATCCCGTTGCTCACGAAGGTCTTGGCGCCGTTGATCACTACTTCGTCGCCGTCTTCAACCGCGGTGGTTCGGATCGCCGCCAGGTCGCTGCCGGTGCCGGGTTCGGTCATGGAGATGGCGCCGATCTTTTCGCCGCTGATGCAATCGGGCAGGAGCCTGTGCTTCAGCTCCTCGGAGCCATAATGTGTGATGTAGGG
>CAZNWW010000015.1:0-19984 GCA_964576155.1 uncultured Myxococcales bacterium
ACGGCTCAGGGCGTAGAGCACGACGCCGGCCAGACCACTGCCGAAGACGCCGACGAAGGTGGTGATCTGCAATCCCAGCGCAGGAACCAGGACAAAGCCCCCGAGGGCTGCCCCGATCACGTTGCCCAGGGTGTTGACCGAGAAGACGGAGCCGACGCCGGCGCCGAGGATATCGAGCCCCCGCACCGCCACCCGGCTGGCCAGGGGCAGGGTCATGCCGATGAAGATGGCCGGCAGGGCCATGATCAGACTGGACATCACCACCTTGGCAGCGAGGTAGAAGACAAAGGTCTCGGAACTCCGATTGAGCATGGAAGAGAGTAGGGGAGTCGATCATATAGAGGCATCACGAGGAGCAACGAGGCGAAGAGACCCAGCTCACAGAGGGCGAAGAGGTGGAGGGCATCCCGGTCCTTGCGCATGATGCGCGCCACCACCGCGCCGCCGATCGCGATGCCGCCGATGAAGGTGAACAGCATGAGCGAGAAGGAGTAGGTGGATGAACCAAGAACCAGGCCGAGAAGCCTGATCCAGACCACCTCGTAGATCATGGTGAGGACTCCTGTGAATCCCACAACCAGGTAGACACCCCGCACCTGGGTCTCGGTGTAGCTCCTGGTGCCCGCTTGGACGGCCCCCGGTGACTCGTCCGCCACCGCCTGTGGCAGGGGCTCCTCGAACCGGCGCAGGAGGAGAAAGAGAAGACCGATGGCGATGTTGACCATAGCGGTCAGGATGACGGAGAGCTCGAGCCCGTACTCGGGGATGAGCACGAAGCCGGCCAGCAGGCAACCCATCATGGCACCCGCGGAGTTGATGAAGTAGAGGAAGCCGACCTTGTTCCCCACCTCGGACACATGGCGCACGGTGAAGCGGGCCAGAACCGGGAGGGTTCCACCCATGAGCACCGTGGGGACGAGGAAGGACGAGACCGCCAGCATGATCTTGAGGACCAGGTTCCAGGTAGCCGCCGGGTCGCTGGATGCGAGGGACAGGTAGACCTGGGTGAGACCGCCGAAAAAGGCGGGAAAGAGCGCACAGGCGAGGCCGATACCCAGCTCCAGCACGGCGTAGAGCAGAAGGACTCGACGCGTGCGGTCGCTCAGCCTGCCGAAGAGTGAATTTCCGATGGCCAGCCCGGCCATGAAGGTGGCCAGCACGATGGTATGGGCATAGCTGGTGGCGCCGATGAAGAGCTGCAGGTACTTGCCCCAAAGCACTTCATAGACAAGACCGGTGACACCAGAGAGCAAGAAACAAAGATAGATAATGGCGCGCATCAAGCTAGCCTACCCAATCTCGCTGCCTGGGTCGAAGGGCGACGCCGCGCCGGGCGGAGGCATCAGTTGCACTCGAAGACGATATTGATGTGGCCGTGGCTGTCGTTTATGCCGGTCTGAGCGCTGGTGTTGGAGCCGCCGTTGTACGAGCCGCCGCCGCCGCCGGCGCCCCAGTTCCCGCTGCCGCTGTAGTTGCGGCCGCCGCCGCCGCCATTGTAGCCACCGCCACCGCCGCCAGCGCCGGTGTTGTCCGAGCCGGCGCCGCCTCCGCCGAACCCACCGGAGCAATGCTCTGCTCCATAGCTGGTGTGGATGCCGTAGCCGCCCTGCGCTCCATTCTTGGGCGCCATGCCGCCCTTTCCGCCTGGTTCGCGGACGGTGGGTGCTGTCTGGCCGTTCGTGAGCCAGCCGCTGCCGCCGGCGCCGGGTGTGTAGCTGTTTGGCGTGGGCCCGTGAGAGCCACCGTTGCCGCCGTTGCCACCCGCGCCTGAGACGCCGCTGCCGCCGGTGCCCGGCGTCGTGCTGGTGGAGCCTGAACCGTGACCGCCGGTGGAGTTCTCGGCGTGGCCGCCGCCGCCGGCTGCGATCAACAGCGGCGATGACGCATCCGCGTCCATGTAGACCCAGGAGGCCCCGCCGCCACCGGAGCACCCATAGGTCGTGCAGCAAGGCTGCTTGGAGAGGGCGCCCATCTGGCCGACGACGATATAGAGGGTGGTGCCGGCCACCAGCTCGAAGTCACCGGTGACGGAGGCCCCCTTTCCGGGATTGGAGCCTCCGCCGTCCCCGCCCTTTGCGCCGACCCCGGTGACCGTGTAAGTGCCGCTGTAGGGGACCGTCCAGGCCTGGATGCCGCCGTTGACGGTGACCGCGCCGGCGAGGCTGGTGCCGGCGTAGGCGCTGTTCACCTGGCCCTGGCTGGGGCCGAAGCGGCCGGTGGCCCCGGCGTTGGTGAAGCCCCAGGGCGCCAACTGTGGGATGGTATCGCCGGTGCAGATCGTTCCGGAGCAGGTGTCATCGGCGGTGCAGGGATCGCCGTCGTCGCAGGAGGCCGTGTTGGCCACGAACTGACAGCCGAGGGCCGGCTCGCAGGAGTCGTCGGTGCAAGGATTCTCGTCAGCGCACTCCAGGGCCGTCGAGACACAGTTCCCGGCGTCGCATTGCTCGTCGAGGGTGCAGGCGTCTTCATCCACGCATGAGCCGCAGCTGCCGCCGCACCCGTCGCTACCGCAATCCTTGCCGACGCAGTCCGGCTCGCACACGCACTCGCCCGCAACACAGATCTTCTCGACGCCCTCGTCGAGGCAGGGGGTGCCGTCGGGGAGGAGCACGCTCTGGCAACCGATGCCGGGCAAGCAGGAATCGCCACTGCAGACGTTCCCATCATCACAGACGGTGGGGTCGCCGGGCTGGCACCAGCCCGCGCCACAGATGTCGTCGTCGGTGCAGGGCTCAGCGTCGTCGCACGGGGCCATGTTTGGTGCGAACTGGCACCCGAGCTGCGGATCGCAGGAGTCGTCGGTGCAGAGGTTCCCATCATCGCAGGGGAGCAGGCCAGTGCCCGCACAGGTACCCAGGTTGCAGGTATCGCCGATGGTGCAGAGATCCTCGTCGTCGCAGGGCGCGTTGTTGAGGGACGCCACGCAGCCCGTCGCGGGATCGCAGGTGTCGGTGGTGCAGACGTCGTCGTCGTCGCACGGGAGGAGCCCGTCCGCCACGCAGACACCCTCGGCGCAGTGATCATCAACGGTGCATGCGTTGTCGTCGGAACATTCGGCATCGTTCGCCGAGTGCAGGCACCCCCCTCCCGGGACGCAAGCATCATCGGTGCAGGGGTTGGCGTCGTCGCAGCTCAGCTGGCCGGCACCGACGCATTCTCCGAGCACGCAGACATCGCCGGTCGTGCAGGCGTCGCCGTCGTCACAGAGATCCTCGTTGAGGACATGGAGACAGCCTGACGCCGGGTCACAGGAGTCCGTTGTACAGGGGTTTTCATCGGCACATTCGGCCAGTCCGCCCAACACGCACCCGCCATCGACGCAGTGGTCATCGATGGTGCAGTCGTTTCCATCGTCGCAGGGCAGGTCGAGGGCAACAGTCTGGCAGCCCGTGACCGGATCGCAGGAGTCTCCGGTACAGGGGTTGCCGTCGTTGCAGACCAGGGCGGGGCCACCAGCGCATTGCCCGCCATCACATTGGTCCTGGGTGGTACAGACGTCGCCGTCGTTGCAAGACATAGCGTTAGGCGCATGGACACAGCCGACCCCCGGCTCGCAGCTGTCATCGGTGCAAGGGTTTCCATCGTTGCAGTTGGGTTCGACACCGCCGTCGCACACGCCGGCCGCGCAGGCCTCGCCGAGGGTGCAGGGATCACCGTCTTCGCAGAGATAGCCCTCGTTGGCCGGCGCGAGGCCGCAGGTCCCGTCATCGGGATCGCAGGCACCGGCCAGGCAGAGCTGGTCCGGTCCATCCGGAGGAGAGGGACAGAGGACAACCGTGTCCGGATCCACCGCGCACTGGAACGGAAGCGCCGCCGTGTCGCAGAACAGGGTCCCGTTGCAGGTGTCGCCGTCCTCCAACGCCGCGCAGTCGGCGTCCGCCTGGCAGTCACAGCTCACTGAGACGCCGGCGCACACGAGGCCCTCGCATTGATCCGCTACCGTGCACGGGTCTCCATCGTCGCAGCCTGCGTCATTGGGGACGAACTCACAGCCGCCCAACCCGTCACAGAGATCGTCCGTGCAGGGGTTGTCGTCGTCGCAGGCCACCGGAGATCCGAGGCAGACGCCGGCCTCACAGTGATCCCCCACCGTGCATACGTCCCCGTCCACGCACTCACCCTCCGAGAGCGCGGCGTGAGCACAGCCGTCGGCGCCGCCGCAGCCGTCCTCGGTGCATGGGTTGTCGTCGTCGCAGAGCGCTACGTAGTCACCATCGATGAGGTCCGGCTCGTCGACCTCGCCGTCGCAGTCGTCGTCCGCGCCGTTACAGATCTCCTCCGCCGGTGCGGCCGCATCGCAATCGGAGAGGCCCTCCTCCGTGCAGACCCGGAGGCCGGCGCAGATCCCGAACTCGTTGTCGACGACGCAGGGGGTGGTGAGGCCCAGTCCAACGGAGGAGTCCGTACAGGGACACTCTCCGGTGTCGCTGACGCATTGCTGGAGCGGGCTACCCTCGACGGTCTCCACGTCCTTGCAGGAGAAACCCCACGGGCACTCCCCCTGGGGATCGCAAGGCGCACCACAGAAGTTCCCGTCCGGACCATAGTCGATGCAGGCATCCTCGGCGCCGCCGGTGCTGGTGCAGTTGTCGTTGGTGGTGCAGGGGCGACAGAGATTAGCGTAGTCGGAGACGCAGATGAAGACGACGTCCGGGTCGGTGCCTGCGACCTGGCGGCAGGCCCAGCCCGTGGGACATTCCTCCTGACAAACCTTGGTGCAGATGTCGGCGGAGAGGTGCTGCACACACCAGCCGGACTGGCAGTCCTCGTTGTCGTCGCAGCCATCCAGGAAGCAACCCTCTCCCGGATCGCACTGGATCTGGTGGGTGTCTTCCTCGCCTGTCTCCGGTGAGAGCTGGTCCCCGGGCTCGACGGTCTCTTCGGGAAACACGACGTCCATATCGGCGATGATCTCATCACTGCTATCCTGCTGCGTCTTGTCGGCCGCATCTGCATCTGGGATCTCTTCGACTCCTGGGCTGGTCGAGCAGGCTGTAAAGAGAATCAACAAGGCCAGCAGGCGGCCGGGCTTCACACACGCGGCGAATCCCATGGCCCCTGAGATACGCAGTTTCATGTCCATCTCCAATCCTCCGCTGCAACTCAACCTGTTATGCCATAGAATGGCATCGATTGTCTCGTAGCCGCCACCGAGGCTGCGACGGAGCAGACCTGGAGAATAATGACCCCGGACGGAGGAACGAATGATACGGATATGTGGAGTTGTTGCCGGGCTGATCGCCCTTGTCGCAGGACTGCCGAACGTGTTCGCGTTGGACGAACAGGTGACCGGCTCCGCTCAACAGCGAATCCTGGCCGAGGCCGACCTCTCACGTCTGAAGTCTGAGGCAGGTGATGGACTTCGAGTGGTCTGGCCGACCCTGCGGGCGACACCCGCTCGTGTGAGCGGACTCCGTTGGACGACCGGCGACGCGTCGCCGGAGGACACCGCGGCTGCCTTCCTCGAAGAGTTCCCCGGGCTCACAGGCACAGAGCCCGGTGACCTGGAGCTCGCCGAGACCGAACGTACGACGAACCGGACCGTCCTTCGCTTCCAGCAGAAATGGCAGGGGATCCGGGTGTTGGGCGGCGGGGTGATATTGAGCCTCGACAGCGAGGGGAGGGTGCTGTCCATGGCGTCCTCTTCGGCGCGGGTGGATGGGCTGGATCCTAGCCGAGACATCGGACGCAAGGCAGCGGTCCGAGCCGCGGTCGACCGGGTACATGGTGAGGTCGCAGCGGGCGACGCCCGAGCGTTGGCGGCCAGGGTCGTGGTGCCCGGCCCCGGGCCCTCGGTCCTGGCATGGCGGGTGTTGGTCCCAACCGTTCCTCTGGTGCAGAAGATCGTCTGCCTGGTGGACGCGGCCACTGGCGAGATACTCAAGATCACCGACGAGGTGATCCGATGAAGACATCGAAGAAGCTCATCACATCGTCCCTCCTCCTCGCAATCATCACCGTGTTCGCGCTGACAGGAGCCTGCGGCGACGGCGTCGTCGGCGCGGGCCCCGGGGACACGGCTGCCCCTGACATCGTCACCGGGGACAGCGCCGCCGCCCTGGACGCCGCGGATGACGCTGCGGAGGTCGACGCCGCGCCGGACCTCGTAAACCAGGCCAACCTCTTCCCGAACAACCCGGTGAAGGACGAGTGGGAGACCCACCAGGTGACCATCGCCAACGTCGGGACCGAAGACGGCAGCCTCGCCGGGCCCTATGCGGACGTCACCAACTGTCTCAACGAAGACGGGGGCTGGTGGCGGGAGTACGACCTGCCGCTCTTCGGTCTGGCCAAGGTGCAGCTCTGCAACCTGAAGAAGACCGTCCTCCCCGACGAGGACGGCAGCTACCTCTCGGTCCAGGTCCCCGAGGATCCCCTGGATCCCGACGACGCGTTCGCCGAGCTGATGCTCTTCCACCACATGAACGTCATCCACGACTACTACAAGGACACCCTGGGGTACGACGGGATGGACTTCCCGCTGGAGGGCTACGTGAACATGATGGCCTACATCGAGATGGCCAACCCGCTCCCGGAGATCCCCCAGGGCTGGATCGGCGTCGACAACGCCATGTTCGTACCCTCGGAGAGCATCGACGAGATGGTCGAGATGGCCGCGGAGGTGATCGAGGACTTCATCGGCGTCGAGGACGACCTCTCGGACATCCCCTTCGAGAAAGACGCCATCTTTTTCTTCCAGGGTGAGGCCGTGGACTTCGGCTGGGACGCGGACGTCATCTATCACGAGTACACCCACGCGACGGTGGGCGGTGATCGGCTGTTCGGGATGCCCGTGGACGAGTTCGGGCCCGACGCATCCCCGGGGGGCATCCACGAGGCCTATGGGGACTACTTCGCGTGCACGATCCTCGGAGATCCCCAGGCGTCCGAGTACGCGCTGGGCGCGCTCATGGGCGGCGGCGGCAGGGACCTCAGCGTGTTCAAGAAATGCCCGGATGACTACTACGGCGAGGTTCATGACGACGGAGAGATCTACGGCTCCGCGCTCTGGGAGATCCGGGAAACCATCGGGCAGGAGACCGCGGATCGGATCATCTTCGACGCGATGCTGACCTTCGGGATGCAAACCGACTTCGAGGACGCCGCGGAGGCCACCATCGCGGAGGCCGCGACGTTGAACCCATCGCTGGAAGACGAGGTCGAGGCGATCTTCGCTGCACACGGACTCCTGGGCTGCAACGATCGCATCAAACCCTTCGAAGACGCAGACGAGGAGGTCGACGCCACCTTCCTGCCGGGCACCCAGACCACCGGTGTTCCGGAGTTCTCGGACGCTGCCCCCGGGTACGTCCAGTACACCTTCGACGTAGAAGAGGGGACCACATCGCTGACCCTGAGCGTCACCGCAGAAGTCGGCGGCCTCTTTGGGATCCTGGGGAGCTTCCTGGGCGGCGGGAGCGTCGAGTTGTCCGTGGCCCTCAAGCACGACGGCCCCATCACCTATGTCTTCGGGGAGGAGTACACCCACACAGAATCAGCGATCATACACATGGAGAATGTCGAGGGCAGCCTGTTCTCGGCCACCATCAGCGGTGACTGCCTGCAACCTGGCACCCACCACCTCCAGTTCCTCTCTCACACCCAGTCCGAGGTCATGCTCCTGACCATGACCCTGACTCAAAGCAAGGACCCGCTCCCCGAGGAGACAGCGGACAACTACAATTGCCAATGAATACACACGTGATTGTCGGGCTCCTGGTTGTGCTGCTGGTGGGCGGGATGAGCAGTTGCCAGACCTTGAGCACCGGCACTCTGGTCTGCCTGGACGAAGCCGACGCGCGGCCGGGCGGCTGCGACCGGACCTCCGATTGTGGTGCCCCATGCGATCGGCTCACAGGTTGCGACTGCCGGGAGACGGACGGCCACCTCCCCGACGAGGTCGGCGGCGACCTCTGCGCAGCCTGGGAGTCGGACCTCGCCGCGGCCAACCTGTCCTCGCTCCGACATTTCGCCCTCAGCCAGGGCCTGGCGGTCGTCACCGGCGCGTTCGGTGAGCCGCTCACGTTGCAGGACGACATCTACGTCCCCATGACCGTCGAGGAGGTTCATTACGGTTGGAGCTTCCTGACCGGTATGGAGGTGATGGTTCGTCTCCACCCCGATCGGGTCGAGACGCTCCCGGAGTCGCCACGCTGGGTGGTCGCCTTCTCTCAACACCATCCGAGCACCTGGGAGCAGGACGAACGGCCGGCCTGGGGCAACGTCCTGGCGCTCGTACCCGAGACGGAGATCGACGCGTTCAACGAGGTCATCGGCTACCGCACCGAAGCCGCCTCCATGGTGGCGGTGGTCCGCATCGTCGACCAGGACGAGTACCGGACCACCTTCGAAGTGGTCGACGCCCTGGCGGGGACCTTCCCGGCCACTTTCCAGGACAACTGGTACGCATCCTGGGCCCTGCCCTACCCGGGGGTGTCGGAGGAGGAGCTCTGGATCGTCAGCGTTTTCGGCCTGACCGAGTACCCCGACGACGTCATCCTGGGTACCGTCCATGATCTCCGTTCCGCCACCCCGGCGCAGCTGTCTGCGGTAAAGGCAGTCCTGGCCGCTCCCTCCCCCCTCTACGACCGGGAGCAGCTGCGCACAACCCGGGACGAACTCCTCGCCGGCATCCGCTTCCACCACTCGCCCTGGGTGGTCTCGTCGGTCGTCTCCGGGTTGGCCATGGAGTGCTGCACGGGCGCAGGCGGGACCTTCATCCAACACGACATCTCCGAGACCTTGGGCGGCGCGGACACCCCACCCCGGTTCGTCACCGGTGGCCACGGCTACTACGGCGAGGAGGATTGCGGCGACCCGTTTCTCCACGGCCTGAGCGACCTCGTAGATCCGTCGGAGCACATGGAAGCTCCGTTCGATTGTCTCGAATACCCGGCCATGGACAGCTGGGACGCCTACGGGCCGCCCATCGGATCGGTTGTCACCGCTCGCCTGCAGACCACCGCGGCCAGCCGGGCGAAGGTGGAGGGCTGGCTCGCCGCATCCACACCCCTCTATCACCTCTGCCCGCCGAAGGCGGAGGTGCCCGGCCAGTCGCTCGAACAGAACCCGCAGAACGCACCATGGTCACTGCCGAAAGACGCGGCCGAGGCCTTCATGACGGCTACCCACATCGTGCTCCTGGAGATCGACGAGGTTACGTACAACGATGAACTGGCGGCCTACGAGGTCATCTTTTCGACGACCTTCTCGACCCACGAGTACGATCACCTCCAGCGCTACGCGGTCAAGCTTGCTTTCCGCTGCGGCGATCCCCGGCTGCTCGAACCGGCGAGCCGCTGGATCGGCGGCCTCGTCCTGGTGGACCCCTGGTACTTCGGTTCCGAGGAGGGCCCTGACCTGAGTCGCTCCTTCCTCATCCCCGGCGCCCTCGTCCCCGAGTCGGAGATGAGCGCCCAGCTCGAAAGCGACCTCGCCTACTACTTGAATTGAACGTCCCCAGAGTGCTAGACTGGAATGGGTGGATCTTCAATGACGAAGCGGGCTCGAGAGTAGACCGTCGGCCTGAGGCGATATGTCCTGGGCATCGCCGCGGCGTGGACATTGATCATCATCGGCTTGGTCCTGTGGTCCGCACGCCTCGAGATGCAGGGCCAGCGCGAACTGGTCCAGGAAAAGGCCAGCACCTTCCTCGTCAGCCAGGCGTTCCGCTTCTGGGGTGCAGCGCATGGTGGCTGTGATTTGCTGGTCGAGGCGAGGTCCGACGAGATACGGACCGGCATGGATCCGGCCTACATGGTGCACCAGATGATGGAGCACTTTGACCATCTCGGCAGCGCCAGCGGGCGCGTGGTCAGTCTGCAGCCGCACCGTCCAGAGAACCGGCCGGACGAATGGGAACAGAGGGCTCTCGAGTCCTTCGAGATCGGCGTGACCGAAGCTCATGAGTTCGTGGACATCGACGGCGAGCCCTTTGCACGCCAGATACGCCCGATCAGAGCCAAGCAGAGCTGCCTGGGATGCCACGAGAAGGAGGGTTACAAGGAGGGTGATGTGCGGGGTGGCATCAGCGTGGCCATCGCCGCAGAGCCCTTCTATTCTCGGGCGCGCAAGGAAGTCCTCTACAACTCCATCGCCATGGGCATCCTCTGGCTCATCGGTCTTGTGGGACTGGTCATCGGCGCCAGCTACGTCCGGCGTAGTGTGCGAGAACGCGACCAAGCCGAAGCTGAGACGAAGCTGCGGGCCCGGCTCCAGCAATCCCAGAAGATGGAGTCCCTGGGGACCTTCGCCAGCGGAGTGGCACACGAGATCAACAACCCAATCCAGATTGTGTGCCACGCAGCTGAGCTGGTCCTGGATCATCTCGAATCCGACGGACCCGACGCGAAGCTCATCGACAACATCCTGGTGGCGACCGAGAGGGTATCGGCGATCGTGAAGAACCTCCTGTCCTTCGCCAGCCGGGATATGGGGAATTACAGCCTGGTGAAGGCAACCGACATCGTAGACAGCACGGTCTCGTTGATCCGCCTGTTGCTCGAGGAGGACCACGTCAAGATCGTATTGTCAGTTCCGGATGACCTCCCGGAGATCCCGTGCCGCAGCCAGCAAATCCAGCAGGTCCTGATGAACCTGCTGACCAACGCTCGTTATGCCCTGAACTCCCGCTACCCGGATGAGGATGTTGAGAAGGTGGTCAGGATTGAAGCGGACGGTTTCGAAAAGGACGGGGAACCTTGGGTCCGGATCACCGTGGAGAATCACGGCGAACACATCCCAGAGGACTTGAAGATTCGGATGTTCGACCCGTTCTTCACGACCAAGCCACTGGGCGAAGGCACCGGGCTGGGCCTGTCCGTCAGCCATGGCATTGCGAAGGATCACAAAGGCGAGTTGACCGTGGAGAGCGAAGAGGGCGGGTGGACGAGGTTCCACTTGGACCTGCCCATCAATCACGAGCTTGCAGAAATGAGAGCACGTCCTCCAATAGCTCATTGATAACCCGATATTTCCCGGGTGGAGCTCCGATGATGGCGGCCTCGGACTGCACATAGGTCGACGGCTCCAGCTCTGCGCGGCAATGTGAGATGAGCGTGAGCGCAGATTCCCGGGTGGTCTCCAGGTGGAACTGCAGACCGATCACCGACCGGCCCAGCTGGAAGGCCTGGTTCTCACAACCCTCGCTCCTGGCGAGGAGGACCGCCCCGGGGGGAAGTTCGAAGGTCTCGCCGTGCCAGTGAAAGACCTCTACCGACGAGGGGAAGCAGAAAACCGAGCTGGGAATCGGCGAGACCCGCTGTACAGGAAACCACCCGATCTCCTTCACCTGATTTCGATGAACCCTCGCGCCCATCGAACTCGCTATGAGTTGAGCGCCGAGGCAGACGCCCAAGACCGATCTTCCTGCGTCAATGACACTGCGGATGAACTCCATCTCCTGGACGATCCAGGGGAACGTATCCTGATCATTGACGCTCATCGGACCACCCAAGACCACCAGCAGATGGACTTCAGCAGGATCCGGCAGCCTCATCGATTCATGGAACCGTGTACACGTAATCTCGTAGCCGGCCGCACGCAGCCATGGCTCGATTCGCCCGAGACCTTCGAATGGGACGTGCTGGAGATAATGTGCTCGCATACCCTTCCTTGCAGGAATGGAGGCAAAGGTACCCTCGGGCCGGCTCAGTCCAACACGTACGCGAACATCCGGCCGCCGGTGTTGTCGGTATTGGTGAAACCGGCGCAGCCCCACTGCACGCCGAAGTGCATGTACATCTGGTAGCCGACGTTGTAGTTGCCACAGTTCGGATTCGAGGAGTCGACGGAGAGGATGTAATCGGAGCCGTAGATCGAGTTGGACGCCCCGTTCCAGTTGTCGCACTGGCTGTCCAGCAGGATCTTCCCGGCGAGAGAGAAGGACGGGGACAGGTACTCGGCGGACTCATTGTTGTCCTTTGAGCAGGCAAAGCGGATCTGGGCGTGACCCTCGCAGAGGGGATACCATTGTTTACCCATCAAGCTCGGGACGCCGGTCCCGGCGCATTGCGACCAGCCGCTCCCTGAGAGGTCCGGGCCCAGGGCGCCCGAGAAGCCCGGTACCGTCCGTGAGTTCGAAGGCAGGGTGCAGTTGTTCTTGCACGCGTCCGTGTCCACGTCGTTGCCGTCGTCGCATTCCTCGCCGGGCTCCTCCTGGCCGTTGCCGCAGCAGGGTGAGATGGGGGCGAAGACGCAGCCCACACCCTCCTCGCAGGTGTCCGTAGTGCAAGGATCCCCGTCGGCGCAGGGCAGCGTCCCAGACCCGACACAGGCGCTGCCGGAGCACACATCGGTGATCGTGCAGGGATCGTCGTCATCGCAAGGAGCGACGTTGGGCGTGAACGTACAGCCGCCATGCGGTTCACAGGAGGCTGCGGTGCACAGGTTCCCGTCGTCGCAGTTCGCTACATCGCCCGCAACGCACCAGCCGCCCTGGCACGCGTCCCCGAGAGTGCACTCGTTGCCGTCGTCACAGGCTGCGTCGTTGGGGCTGAAGGTGCAGCCGCTCAGGGGCTCGCACGAATCATCGGTGCAGATGTTGTCATCGTCACACGGCAGGTCCCCGCCGCCGATACATTCCCCGAGATGGCAATGATCGCCGGATGTGCAGAGGTCAACGTCATCGCAGGGATCGTCGTTCAGGAGGTGCACACAGCCCTGGACCGGGTCGCACCCGTCCGTGGTGCAGAGGTTCCCGTCGTCGCAGTCCGGCGCGCCCGAGCCCTGACAGAGTCCGTCCACACAGAGGTCCATACTCGTGCATGCGTTCCCGTCATCGCAGCCGATGTCCAGGGCGTCGTGCTGGCAGCCCGTCTCCGGGTCGCACCAGTCCCCGGTGCAGGGGTTGCCGTCGGCGCAGACCAGGACGAGGCCACCCGCGCAGGCGCCGTCGTCGCACACATCATCGGTGGTGCAGACGTCCCCGTCGTTGCACGGCTGCTCGTTGGGCGCGTGAGCGCAGCCCACGCCCGGCTCGCACGCGTCGTCTGTGCATGGGTTGCCGTCATTGCAGTTGGGCGCCACACCGCCCGCACACACGCCACCGGCGCAATGCTCGCCCACGGTGCAGGGATCCCCGCCGCCGCAAGCAAGGCCCTCGTTCACCGATGAGAGGCTGCAGGCACCGTCCTCGGGGTCACAGGCAGCGATCAGGCAGATCTGATCCGACCCCTCCGGGGGCCCCGGGCAGGTCACCACGGTCTCGGGATCCACCGCGCATTGGAACGGGAGCGCTTCCAGGTCGCAGAACAGGGTTCCGTTGCACGCGTCACCGTCCTCCAGCGCTGCGCAGTCCTCGTCGTTCAGGCAGTCGCAGTTGATCGCTACGCCTGTGCACGCTGTGTCTTCGCATTGGTCGGCCACCGTGCAGGGATCACCGTCGTCGCAGTCCGCTGCGTTGGTGATGAACTCGCATCCGCCCAGGCCGTCGCACACGTCATCGGTGCAAGGGTTGTCGTCGTCACATGCCACCGGGGAGCCGACGCAGATCCCGGCCTCGCAATGGTCCCCCACGGTGCACACATCCCCGTCCACACACTCCCCCTCCGAGAGCGCAACATGGGTGCACCCGTCAGGCCCGTCGCAGCCGTCTTCGGTGCAATCGTTGTCGTCGTCGCAGAGCTCCTCGTAGCCACCGTCCACGACGTTGGGCTCATCTATCTCGCCGTCGCAATCATCGTCCAGACCGTTGCAGACCTCCGCCTCGGCGACTGCGGCGTCACAGGCAGAGAGCCCTTCTTCGGTGCACGCTCGCAGGCCATCGCAGGTTCCAAACTCGTTGTCGATCTGGCAGGGGGTCGTCAGGCCCAGGGCCACAGACTTCTTGGTGCAGGGACAGACCCCCGCGTCCGCAACGCATTGCTTGAGCGCCACCCCGTCCACGGTCATTGCGTCCGCGCAGGAGAAGCCCCACGGGCAATCCTCGTCCACGTTGCAGGTGCCGCCGCAGAAGCTGCCCTCGTCCCAGTAGTCGAGACAAGCGTCGTCGACCCCCGCGGCGCCCTTGCAGTCCGCAGCGTCCTCGCAGGGGAGGCAGAGGTTGGCGTGGGCGGACACGCAGAGCCAGATCACGTCCGGCGCGGTGCCCGGGACCTGCTGGCAGGACCAGCCCGGCGGACACTCGGTCTGGCATTGCAACGTACAGACGTCCTCGCCCATGTGACCCACGCACCAGCCGGAGGCGCAGTCCTCGTTCTCTTCGCAGGGGTCCAGAAAGCAGCCCTCGCCCGGCGCACAGGCCGGTCCCACAATGTCTTCCGCTGTATCGGCGGGCAGATCAGGCAAGACGACGACGTCCGGCTCACGCCCCTCATCGAACGCGACGTCCTCGAAGACGAATGCGTCCTCAGCCACGATCTCGGTGGTGGTGTCCTGCCCGGGCTCACCCGTCACAGGGGACGAGGGGGTGCTGCATCCCGACAGGGTGATAGTGACCAAAAGAAACAGAGCGATGCGCATGGGGACGCCTCCCGAAGCTCGAATCAGGAAAGTCCATTATCACCAGTCGACGCAGCTGCGTCGAGAACAGCGGCGGGATCCTATGGCCAGTTGGTGGGCCAGACCCAGCACATCATGCCCTCGGAGACATAGCCCAGATTGCTGACCGCGTAGTCCCGCTCCGCTGCGCTGGTGGTGTAGAAGTGGTCGGTGTGGACGCTGCTCCAGAGACGGTAGAGCGGGATCATGCTCCCGTGGAGCTGGCTGGGAGCACAGTACCCGATCTGGGCCTCGTAGACGTACCCCTGGGACTGGACGATCTGCACCTCGACCCCGCTGGTGGTCAACAGATGATTGGTGACCAAGTGGTTGTACAGACGGTAAAGCGATGCGTCGACGATCCCCCCGCCCACCAGGCTCTTGAAGATCTTGAACTTGGCGCCCTCGGCTACGTAGCCGGCGGGGGTGCTGCTGTCGGTCTTGTAATAGTGGTTGGTGTCCCCGGCGGCGCCGGACCAGTAGAACCGGTAGACGGTGTGGTAGCACCCGCTGTTGTCGTCCATCTTGCCATCGCAGTCGTTGTCCTTGCCGTCGCAGAGCTCCGCGTGGCCCGGTTTGATGGCCCCGTCGCTGTCGTTGCAGTCCCCCGCCTGCGACGCGGTGTAGTACCCCGAATCCGTGCACAGACATTTGTTGGTCGATGTCCCATAGCCGTCCCCGTCCCCATCGTAGTACTTCGTCTCGCACCCCGGCGCGCCCTCGGGGTCTGTCTGGCCGTCGCAGTTGTTGTCCTGGTTGTCGCAGGTTTCCGTCGCGCCGGGCTTGACCGCGAAGTCCGAGTCGTTGCAGTCCCCCGGCTGGGACGCGGTGTACTTCCCGGACTCGGCGCAGAGGCACTTGCTGTTCGACGTCCCATAAGTGTCCCCGTCCCAGTCGTAGTACTTCGTCTCGCACCCCGGCGCGTCTTCAGGGTCGGTCTGGAAGTCGCAGTTGTCGTCCACCCCGTTGCAGACCTCGGCCGCGCCGGGCTTGATGGACGGGTTCCCGTCGTTGCAGTCACCGGACTGGGGGGCGTAGCCCGCGGTCCCGGCGCAGACGCACGCGGTCTGGCTGGTCCCGTAGCCGTCCCCGTCCCCGTCCGCGTACCAGACCTGGCAGCCCTGGCTGCCCGAGGGATCGATCTGCCCGTCGCAGTTGTCGTCCACCCCGTTGCAGACCTCGACCGCGCCGGGCTTCACCGAAGAGTTCCCGTCGTTGCAGTCCCCCGACTGGGTCACGTAGCCGGTGGTCCCGGGACAGACACATGCGGTCAGGCCGGAGCCGTAGCCATCGCCGTCTCCGTCCATATAGCGGACCTGACAGCCCTGAGTGCCCGCCGGGTCGATCAGATCGTCGCAGTCGTTGTCGATGCCGTCGCAGACCTCGTCCGCGTCGGGATGGATCGACTCGTTCTGGTCGTCGCAGTCCTGATCGTCGGTGACCACGTAGTCCCCGGCAGGGCCGCACTGGCACAGGGACGGCGCGTCCTTGTCCCCGTACTCGTCGTCGTCCTCGTCGGGATAATAAGGGACACAGCCCTCCACGTTCACTGGATCCGTCTCCCCGTCGCAGTTGTCGTCGAGCTCGTTGCAGACCTCCACGGCATCAGGATGTACACCGGGCTTCTCGTCTTCGCAGTCGCCGGTCTGCTCAGAATATCCTTCACCGAGCTGACAGAGGCACGCGATGTCCTCGCCACCCCAACCGTCCAGATCCCCATCCACGAAGAAGGGCAGGCAACCCTCTGCGTCCTCCTCGTCCACGAGGCCGTCACAGTCGTTGTCCTCTCCGTCGCAGACCTCGACGGATCCGACCCCGGAGAGCTCGTCCTGGTCGTCGCAGTCTCCGGCCTCGGCTGCGGTGTAGAGATCCTGGGCCGCGCAGAGGCATTTGGAGAACGCCCCGTTCCCGAAGCCGTCCTGGTCCTCGTCCAGGTAATAGACTTCGCACCCCTCCGCATCCTCTTCATCCACGGCCTGGTCGCAGTCGTCATCCTCTCCGTTGCCGCATTGCTCTGCCGCGTCCGGATGCTGCTCCTGGTCGCCGTCATCGCAGTCCCCGCTGAGCGCTGTCCAGCCCGGGGTTCCAGCACAAACACAGAGGGACACCGTAGAGCCGTACCCGTCGCCGTCCAGGTCCTGAAGCAGGCTCACGCAGTCCACGGCCTCGGCCTCGTCCAGCTCTCCGTCGCAGTCGTCATCCAGGCCGTTACCGCATTGCTCTGCCGCGTCCGGGTGCACCCCGTTCTTCTCGTCGTCGCAATCCCCGGCGATGAGGGTGATGCCCTCGGCGACCGCACAGAAGCAGCCGGCCTCCGCGCCGCCGTACCCATCGTCGTCCAAATCGAGGAAGTACGGCAAGCAGCCGTCGGCGTCCACCTCGTCGATGAGGCCGTCGCAGTTGTTGTCCTTGTCGTCACAGCTCTCCAGGATCCCGACGCCCACCTCGGGGTCGTCGTCGTTGCAATCACCGGGCTCTTCCGCTGTGTAGGGCGCAGTCGGGGCGCAGAGACAGGCGGAGTCCCCCGTAAGGCCGCTACCGTCGCCGTCCGCGTCCGCGTACCAAGTCTCGCAGCCGACCGCATCGTCGTCGATCTCACCGTCGCAATCATCGTCCTCGTCGTTGCAGACCTCCACCGCGTTCGGATATTGCTCGGGGTCATCGTCATCGCAGTCCTGGCCGACACCCACGTACCCCTCGGCACCCGCACAGACGCACTCGGTCTGCGCCGCGCCCCAGCCATCCCCGTCTTCATCGGGATAGAGAGGGATGCAGCCAAAGGCGCCGACCTCGTCGATCTCGCCATCACAGTCCGTGTCCAGTCCGTTGCAGACCTCCGACGCGCCGGGGAAGACGTTGGGGCTGCCGTCGTCACAGTCACCCGGGATCTTTGTCAGCTCGGTCTGGGCCTCGCAGTAGCAGCCTGCCTCTTGTGCGCCGAAGCCGTCCTTGTCCTCGTCGTGGTAGTAGGTCTCGCAGCCCTCGGCGCCCTCTTCGTCTGTCTCCCCGTCGCAGTCGTCGTCCGTCCCGTCACAGACTTCCTCTGCGGCAGCGGCTGCGTCGCAGTCCGAGAGCCCGTCCTCGGTGCACTGACGTACACCGGGGCAGGTGCCCAACTCGTTCTCGAACCAGCAGGTCGTGTTCGCACCCTCCGCTGCGGCCTTGGGGCTGCAGGTACACTCACCGTCCAGGGGCACGCATTGCATCACCTGAGCCTGGCTCGAGGTCGTCGTCTCGGCGCAGGAATACCCTTCCGGGCAGGCATCGTCGGTGTCGCATTGGGATCCGCAGAAGCTTCCCCCGGGGCCCGAGGACAGGCAGTAGTTCTCACCGCCCACCGCGGGGACGTCACAGTCTTCGTCCTCCAGGCAGGGGCGGCAGAGATCCGCGTGGGGCCAGATGCACAGGAAGACCAGGTCCGAGCCGAACCCGGTCACGCCCTTGCAGAACCATCCTTCGGGGCAGTCCTCGATGCACGTCTCCGCACAGACATCGCCTTCAGGGCCGGCCACGCAGAACCCCGACGGGCAGTCCGCGTTATCCACGCAGGGCTTGGATCCGCCAACGTCGGCAGGTGTGTCCTCCGAGACGAGGTCCAGGGCATCCTCCGCCGAGATGGTGTCTTCCCTGACGGTTTCGGGTCCGAAGTGGACATCCTCCGACCAGATGTCCGACCATGCGTCTGCAACCTCGGGGATGTCGGACTCGACGACGTCGATGCCGATTACCTGGTCTCCCTCGTTGCAACCGATGGAGCCGATGATGATCCAGAACAAGGCGGTGACAGCGGCGACGTATGGCGTTCGCATGTCTCGAGGCCTCCCAAGGTCAATATCGATGACGCTCCCATTGTCCCCTCGGCCGCCGGTTCCTGCAACTTCAGGACGACCTCGACGAAGCCAAGCCTCCAATCGAGCTGCGAACGGGCCACGGTATGAAGGAGATGGATCGTGGCCTTCAGATACCTCGCTCCCGTCGGCTCTGGCAGCGAATACAGAACGGGGCCTCGGGCCGGGCCTTGAGCCGTGGATGACCGATGTCTGCCCCGCATTCGTAGCACTCGCCGTACTCTTCGGAATCAAAGCGACGAAGGGCAGCCTCCACCTGCTGCAGTCGTTGGCCCGCCTTGCGCCGACTGGCCTTTGCCATCTGTTGGATCTGGATGGCGTCCATGCGGGAGATGCGGCCGATGGCCGGGTCTGGCTCCACGGGTCGGGTCTCGGCAGCGAGGCCTTCGACGAGACCCTGCAGCTCGCGCTGCAACGCGAGCAGATCCGTGTGGAACTCCTCCAGTTGGCCGGGCGTGAGTTCGTCCATGGACTCGCCTCCAAAGTCAGGCTATCTTCGCAGCTCATTGAAGAAGGATATCACATGCGAAAGTCCATCACTGAACTCCAGAGGCTCCGCGTTGCGCTCCTATGGGTCGCCGGACTGGCGGCGAGCAGTTGCGCGGGGACCAGCGGGCACGTGCATCAACGGCTCTACGTCCCCGGTGATCAGTATCAATACCGCATGGTGCGGACTTACTACGAGAACGGCGCGTTCAAGCGCGAGGAAGTTGTGGAGTCGGTCCACGAGGTGCCCGCAGAAGGGCCCCCGCGTGAGCGGATCCGGTTCACGAAGCTGACGAAGAGGACCGTAGACGAGACCAAGGACCTCTCCGAGGCCATCGCAGCCTTCCCGCCCTACGAGGCCTCCATCGCCCAGGCCGACAATCCCGACGCCCTGGCCTTGCCTGATATCAAGGGCTGGGACATGGGGGTGGTGGGCCCGGTCACGGATCTGCACACCTTCCTGGTGGCGGTGAGCCCACAGGTCGGCGTCGATCAAGTAACGCTCCCCGGTGAGAGCCACACCCTCCCGGAGGCTCCCATGGCCTCATGGGCCAACGGCGACGACATCCCCGTGGGCGAGGACTGCATCCAGATCTCCATCACCCTCATAGGGCTCGACGCCGAGACTGCGGTCTATGAGACCCGCTTCATGCCCCCCGATGAGCCGATCCTCGAGATGCTCAAGCCATGGATGGAGGCCCAGGTGGTCGAGGGGACGCCCAACAACTTCCAGCAGCTGACGAAGCTCGACGCTTCGGCCATGGTGATGTGGGGGCGTGAGGAGTTCGTCATCACCTCCACGGTCCGTCGATCCGACGGGATGATCCTCGAGGCGAGCATGGACAACCACCTCGACCTGCGGCTCAAGGTCGGCTGCGACCCGGCCCTGAACACCTGCCAGCACGAGCTCCCCATGAAGATCCGCCGGGAGCTGTCGCTGAAGCTCATCCCCTAGTTCATCCGGCAAGCTTGTGAGAGAGGCGTGGACGGGCCTCCAAGACCTCCTCGGTATTGACAGGGATCCCTCCATTCGCCATCATCACCCATCGATCACCATCGATAAAGTGCAGTGGAGACAGCAAGGAGGAATCGAATGAGGTATCTCTGTGGCATTTGCATAGTTATCCTGGCCTTGGGTCTCGCTGCCTGCGACAAGGGCGGCGGTGACGGCA
>CAZNWW010000016.1:0-2060 GCA_964576155.1 uncultured Myxococcales bacterium
GGGCCGCGGCAACCGCCGCGTCGAAGGGCTCAGCGCGGATCTCCTCCACACGCCCCGCGGCCTCTACGAGGGCCTGGTCGTGAGGGGGAACCTCCTGGCCGCCCTCGCGGTTGTAGAACTTGGCCCCGTTGTCGTCCGGCGGGTTGTGGCTCGCTGACATGTTGAGGCCGCCGTGCGCGCCCTTGTGACGGATCAGGAACGACAGCTCCGGGGTGGACACGTAGTAGCCCGACGCGGGGTCCTCCATGTGGACCTCCACCCCGTTCCCCGCGTAGACCTCGGCGGCCAGACGGCAGTAGTCGATTGAAGAAATCCCGTCCAGGGGCCCCAGGGTTCCGGGGACGTAGTGGCCCCGGACGTCGTGGTACGCCCGGACGTCCGCGGCCAGGACCACCCGCAAGGCCGAGCCGGGGAAGCGCTCGCGCAGGAAGAGACAATGCCCCTGCACCGCGTCCCGTACGCTCACTGGATTGATGCGGTTCGGGCCGACCCCCACCGCACCCCGACGACCGCCGGTGCCGAAGGGCAGGATCTGGCGGAAGCCGTCGAAGAGCAGCTCCCATCGCTCCTTCGCAATAAGACCCTCGATGGCGGGGCGGTAGGCCGCGTAGTCTGGCTCACTGAGCCAGGTCTCCAGCGCGGACGTCGCGGCCTGCGCCTCCGCTGCGCTCCCGGCCTGCTCGTGCATCCTTTCGCGTAGCTGCTTGCTGTCGATTCGCATGACTCTCTCCAATCAGGGGATCCGGATCGACGCATTGCCTCGCAGGTCGCGCACGTAGCGGTCGCGCACCTGCGCTATGCGACTCTTGCAGATCCGGTCACGGATCTTCTTGCGCACCTCGGGGTCGTGCTTGAGGCGCGCGGGCTTGTAGCGATCCAGCCGGAACACGTGGAGACCCATGGTGCTGCGCAGCGGCTTCGAGACCTCTCCCACGGGGAGGGAGATGATCTCTGCGAGCATGGCCGGGTCCCAGCTATCGAGCTTGGGCTGGTCCTCGGGGCCGCTCTGTGGCCAGTACGTAAAGAAAAATTCAGACAGGTGGAGTGGTGCCCCTTGCGGAAAAATCCTCGAAGCGGCCTCCTCCACCCGGGTCCCCGAGGTCCACGCGGTAGAGAGGGCCTCGAAGGGCGGACTCCACCGTTGCAGGCCCTGGCGGCAGGCCCCGGCCGCGGGGGTGTCGCAGTCCCCCCAGTCCCCGCCACAGCAGCGAATCTCGGCCACCCAGCCAGCGTAGGCTTCCACGGGCCAGTCCTTGTCAAAGAGCTCCTGGTACCCCTGGTCGACCTCCGCGTCGGCGATATTCTTGCAGAGGTTATCGGACGAATACAAGATCTCCAGTAGCTTTTTTGCACAGAGATCGGGGGCCTCAGGATCCTCGCAGCGTTGTGACTGGCGCGCGGCCTCCTGGATCACCAGGGTTGCGTCCACCAGGACCCGGACGGTCTTGTCCCGGGGCCAGCCGGTACGACGCGCTACGCGCTTCACCGCCGCCTCGGAGATCTCCTCGTCGTTCACCACCGCCGCAGGTCGGGGCGGGGCAGGGGTCGGCGAGACCGCAGGCGCAGTCCCTGAAGGAGGCGCTTCAGGTGGAGGCGCCTCGTCCCGGTTGCAGCCGAGGAACAGGATAAACACCAGTGAACACAGGAGCCTGTGGCGCGTTGAACGACGTCGCAAGATGTTCCGGGTTCCTTACTTCTTTTTTCCCTTGAGGTTGAATTTGCCGGAGAAGGCCTTCCCCAGGGTGCCGGAGCACTTGCCTTGGAGCTTCGTGCCCTTGAACTTGCCGGAACAGGACAGCTTGTCCTTGCCCTTCTTGCCGTTGAAGCGGGCGCCCTTCTTCGAGAAGGAGCCGCTCACGGGGACCTTGCCCCCGCCGTGCCAGACGGTTCCGGCGAGCTTGTTGCCCTTCTTGTGCAAGGTCATGGTGTGGGACTTGCCCTGGCCCTTCAGGGACCCGGTGAACTTCATGTTCTTGCTGATCGCGGGGGCCTTGGGCTTGACCTCTTCGACGGGCTTGACTTCCTCGACGGGCTCGACGGGTTTGACTTCCTCGACAGGC
>CAZNWW010000016.1:2160-19784 GCA_964576155.1 uncultured Myxococcales bacterium
TCGACGGGCTTGACTTCCTCGACGGGCTCGACGGGCTTGACTTCCTCGACGGGCTCGACGGGCTTGACTTCCTCGACGGGCTTGACTTCCTCAACGGGCTCGACGGGCTCGACGGGCTTCACTTCCTCAACGGGCTCGACGGGCGCGTCGCCCGCGGTGATCTTCTCGGGGTCGCACGCGTCCAGGCTGTCGATGGAGGTCGTGGCGAGGACGCAGGCCGCCGCCTTGTCCGCGGCCGCGGGATCCACCTTCTTGAGTGCCTCAAGGCAGGCCGCTGTGGGTTTGGCCGCCTTCTTGTCCGCCTCCTCCGGGGGGAGATTGGCGAGCGCCTGGGCCATGCTCAGGCTCACCGCGTGCCTACAGGCTTTGGTCCAGTAGGCCTCGCCGGACACGGGCTGTGCTTCCTCCGTCGCTGGGCATTTCTTCTCCATGAGAGCCTGGAGCACCGTCATATCCGTGGGCTCGGGGCTCTTCGCCAGCTTCGCGCTCAGCTTGGCATACTGCTCCATGCTCATCCCCGCCGCGGTGAGCAGCTCGGCGCTCTTGCCTGGCAGGTCTGCGTCGGTGATGGTCCCCCCGGCCACGGCCTTCTGGAGGCAACTCATCGCCGCGGTGAGCTCGAGGAGCTTGGCCCGGGTGGCGCCGTCCAACTTCTGGGGCTTGTCCGCCAGGAGGATCGCTGCCTGCTTCTCCAGGGCTTCCCGGGTCCCCTTGAGGGTCTCGATGCCGGTCTTGGCCTTCTCCAGGTCGTCCTGCATCAGGTAGGCCTTGATGCTCTGGATCTCGGCCTCGACCATCTCGTACTCCGCCAGGAACGAGGTGATCGCCTGGACCTTCTCCGGCGTGCCCTCGGCCTCCCAGGCCGTGAGGTTGGCCCTCAGCTCGAGCTTGGTCTTCGTGTAGCCCTCGCTCAGGGCGGCCACGGCCTCGGTGACCAGCTTCTTCTCGGCCTCGAGCTTCTCGGCCTCGGCCTTGACGGCGGCCTCCTCGGCGGCCTTCTTGTCCTCGAGGAGCTTCTCCTTCTCGGCCTCCAGCGCGGCGCGCTCCTCCGTGGCCTTCTTCGTGATCTCGTCCGCGGCCTTCTTCGCTGCCTCGACCTCGGCGGCGGCCTCGGCGGCGATCTTCTCCGCTGCCTTGTCGGCTTCGGGGGCCTCGTCGTCGGCCTTCTCCTCCCCCTCGTCGTCGGTCTTCTCTTCGGTCTTCTCTTCCTCGCCCTCCTTCTCCTTGATCAGGCCGCAGCCCGAGAAGGTCAGGGACAACACCAGGACACCCAACAGCATGCGTAGTTTCATCGGATTCCTCCTTCCGGTCTCCATCAAGTTCATGGACTGAAGGATAATACTTCAGGTAAGGCGCGGTTGTCTACAAGGAGGGGAATTAGCCCAGAGTTGCAGCCAAACGCTCGGGCAGGGTGCGGATGACTTTGAGGAGGGCCTGCAGATCCGCGCCGGGGAACACACCCTCGAGGAGGATGCCGGGATCCGCGGGCCCCGGGGGCGCGCTGGGGCCGTGGCGGAGCTGGATGGAGCCCGTCCGTTTGGCGATGTGCCGGTGCCGCAGGCGCTTCTCTTTGCGGTACCATGCCCGCTTGGTCTTCCCGTCTGGGCAGGACGCCAGCTCAGGACTGGGGACACCATCGAGGATGGATCCGGCGCCCCAACGCAACTCCGGGCAATGATAGGGGTCGAAGGAAAGGTCCCAGATCCGCTGGAACACCGTGGTGAGGTCCAGGCTCACCCGTCGCCCTGTGGAGCTGGTGTAGGCGAAGCGGCAGGTCGGGTCGGCCTTGTAGATCGCCCAGATGGCCCGGTAGTCGTCCAGGAGGTCACGAGGGCCACCATCATAGCTCAAGCGCTCGCGGCCTGTCGCGGCCCACTTCAAGGTCTCAAGGACCATGCGCCGCAGCTCCAACGCCTCGAAGCGCAGCTGCGCGTCCAGGTTCGCGGTGCCGTGGCGACTCCAGGTCCCCTTGGCGCGGTAGATGTTCCGCGGGAGGCTGCGCGGGTGGGGCTGCGTCGGAGCCCCCGCCGCGGTGGACGCCTCCACCAGGTCCATGCGCTTCTGGACGTCCTCGCAGAAGGCCTCCAGGCGCAGGGGGAACTCCTCCAGCGGATCCACGATCACCCCGGCGCCGCGCATGCGGGACTGGACGAACTCGTGGTAGGGCACCTGCTCACCGTCCACCAGGTAGCGGCTCTTATAAGGCTCGAGGCCGTCGTGGCAAGGCATCTCCGCGTTCCGCTCCCGGATGATCCGGAACGTGCCCGCCGCCTCGTCGAGGATCTCTACGTGATAATGGCGCCATCCCCGGAAACCACCGCCGAAGCGGGCGGAGCCGCGGACGAACTTCGGACCGAAGGTCTTCAGGGTGAGGGTGCCGTCGGGGTGGCTGTCCATGAGCCGGATCTCGCCGGTGTCACGATCCACCTTGTAGACCACCAGGACGTGCCCGTTGGGCTCGTAATAGGTAACCCCGGGGTGGACGCAGTAGGGTGTGACCTCCACGGGATAGGTGTCGGTGCCCTCCAGCTCCGGACGCATGCGGAAGCTCCCGGAGTTGGCCGCGGTCATGGACGCCCGGATCGCCCTCCAGGGATGTGAGTACTGGCTCCAGTCATTGATCTTCTTGGGGTGGTTGCCCTTGGAGTAGCGCTTCCAGGTGTAGCCCTGGAACGAGTAGGGGCGTCCGGTCTTGTACGCAAAGTACCCCCGCAGCGCGTAAGCCAGGGTGGCGCAGTCGGTCTTCCACTTTATCCCCGCGTCCTCCGGGGACCACAGAGAGTTGGCCTCGGGATTACGGAGGAGACGGTGGAGACGGCTGGACTTCCTCTCGCGGGCCTCGCCGAGGCGCTGAACCCACGCGGCGAACTCCGCCTCAGCGGCCTCGTCCCACTGGGCCGTCATTGGCCACGCGAGGGTATCGAGGCCTCCCCCGCGTTCCTGGGTGATCACGCCCTCGGACGCGCGGGCCGGACCCGCGGCCATCAAGACCGTCATCAACACCAGGATCATCGCGGGACGCCGCATCATCTCCCCCCTGTGGCGCCGCCGTGTCAGCGGTACCCACTCCAAAACGGGGGCGAGTATAATGATATCAGGGGGATGGATCCAGGTTTTTTTAGATCTTCTTCAGGTTCAGGGGGTTTCCGAGTCGCAGGACGCGTACTCGGGGGCTTCCTCGGAATAGCATTCGAAAAGGGCCGCTACGTCCGCTATCGCGCCCTCCTTGGGACCACGATGGTCCCACGTGGCCTTGCCCAGGAGACGGGTGTAGCGGTTCCGGAGGCGCTGCTCCTTGCGATACCAGTATCGTTTCCGCTTGTCGTCGGGGCAGGTCGTGAATTCCGCGGTGGAGTCGCCCTCCATCGGCGATCCCCAGCGCAGCTCTGGGCAGTGGTAGGGATCATAGGACAGGGCGTAGAGGCGGCGGAACACGTCCGCTACGTCGAAGGAGACCTCGTCCCCTTTAGAGTTGATGTAGGTGTAGCGGCAGACTTCTGACGCCAGCTGCTCCTCCCAGATACGCTGGTACGCGACCACCAGGTCCTTCGCGGTGCCCTCATAGCTGAGGCGCCGATGTCCCTTGTCGGCCCAGGTCACCGTGCGCACCAGGAACTCATAGAGCTCCTTGGCCTCGAAACGGAGCCGAGCGTCCCGCCCCGGGGAGGAGTAGGACTCCCACGTCCCCGAGGCCTGGTAGATGTTCCATGGCATCTCACCGGGGTGGGGTTTCTCGTGCATCCCCTGGTTCATGGCCTCGTGCACCGCGCCCACCCGGTCCTCCACAGAGTGGCAGAATCCCGAGAGGCGTCGCGGGAACTCCTCGAGGGGATCCACCTGGACGCCCTTGCCGGACATGCGGTACCGCACCCACTCATGGTAGGTCAGCTCCTCGCCCTCCACCAGGTAGGTCCCCTGGTACTGCTCCGTCGCGCTGTAGCAGTAGGCGTCCGCGTTGGCCTCACGCACCACCTTGAACGTACCGGTCGTCTCGTCCACTATTTCAATGTGATCGTGGCGCCAAGCCCGGAACGCGCCGCCGAACCGTGCGCTCCCGGTTTTCATCGTGGTGTTGAGCACCTTGCGGGTGAGGGTGCCGTCGGGGTGGCTGTCCAGCATCCGGATCTCACCGGTCTCGTGATCCACTTTATAAACGACCATCACGTGGCCGTTCGGGTCGTAATAGGTCACCCCGGGCCGCACGCATTGCGGCGTCACCTCCACAGGGTAGGAGTCCGTGGCCTCGAGGGAGGCGTCCATGCGGAAATGCCCGGAGTTCACGATGGAGAGGCAGCGGTCGTAGAACTTCCTGAAGGACGGGTACCGGGTCCAGTCCATGATGTCCCGGGGCCGGTTCCCTTTGGCGTAGCGCTTCCAGGTGAAGCCGATGAAAGCGAAGGGGCGGCGGGTCTTGTACGCGAAGTAGGCCCGCAGCGCATATGGGAAGTTCGCGCAATCCGTGGTGAGCACGAGATCCTTGTCCTCGTCGGTATAGAGGGGATTGGCCTCGGGGTGTGTGAGACCCCAGCCCAGGCGGAAGGATTTCTTCTCTCGGGCTTCACCGAGGGCCTGAACCCACTCGGAGTACTCCACCTCGGCGGCCTCGTCCCAGACGTTGGTGGCGACCCAGGCACCGTTCTCGAGGCCCGCCTCACGCTCAACCACCCGGGGGGGCTCCCAGGCCTGCGCGGGTACCGCAAAGAGCAGCGCCGAAGCCAGCATCAGCATGCGGTGTATAGTCATGATTCACCCCGCTTTTTCAAGAGCCAGAGGGGACGTCCCCATACCTACTCTAAGTATAGAATACGTATTTAAAAGAATCCGATTCAGTCTGGAGTTGAAAAAAAGACGGAGGCCGTGGCCTAGAACATGAACTTTCCTTCGATCCAGAATGCGTCGTTGTGGTCGAAGAGGCCCGCGGGGCCCGCCTCGTCACCGCCGGGGAAGACCCCCTGGAGCATCGCACCGACGGAGACCCGCCAGCCGTCGTTGATCCTGTAGCCGATCGAGGGAAACGCGAACCAGTTGAGCATGTGGACCTCGAGCATCCCAGCGAGCTGAAGCTCCAACGCGTCGAACTCGAGAAACCTCGCACGAATGGCGAGGGTGACCATGGAGGTCACCTCGTCGATCATGAAGAGCTCCTCGCTGCCCTCCACCCCGAGGACGAAAAACTGGTACCACTCTGCCAGAATGTCGAGCCAGTTGCCCTCGTGCCAGTCCAGACCAAAGGAGTAGGAGATAGCGCCCTTGCGGATCGCCTGGGGGAAACCCGCGGGGGACTGAAGATAGACAGTCCGCTCGGGAGACCAGGCCGTGTTGAAGGTCAGCCCTACCTCGTCGAAGAGCACCGCGGCCAGGTCGATTCCCAGGACGTGCTGGCGCCGGAAGCTGGTGCGGAACACGTCGTTGACGCTGAGGTCCGTGGGGATCGCCGACGCACCGTCCACGAGGCGCTCCATCGCGTCCATGGTCGCGTAGAACTGGGCTGCTGCATCGGGATCGTCCGCGAGGTCACCCATGAGCCCGGCCATGCCGAGGAGGGTGGTCGGATCGTCCAGATCGATGCCCGTCAACGCGGCGAGGAACTCCGGGTGGGCTCCATAGAAGCCCATGACGGTCTGGGCGTCCTCCAGGAGGCCTGTGACGCTGCCCATGAGCTCGGTGTTGAGCTGCGTCGTGGGGAACTTGTCCCAACCGAAGAAGTACGTCAGGCCCAGGTCCACGGGCCCGAATCGGCCCTGAACCCGGGTCCCCGCCTGGCTCCCGCTGAGATCGTCCTTCGGAGGGTCAGACGCGGACAGGATCGGCTGGATTCTGTCCTCCAGGGTCGGGTGCAGGAGCTCTGCCATGGTACCCACGAGGCCGGCGACACCGGCCGCACCGGTGAGATCCGGATGAGCTGACAGAGCTCCAATCGGCGAAAAATCCTGGCCAAAGATGTTCACACGGTTGGGTACGAAGAAGGGGATCCAGACCGCGGCGATGTTCACGGGACCGAAGCTCCGATCAAGGTGGACCATGGGGACAGGGATCTGAGGCGCCTCGAGATCGCTCATCAGACCTTCTGAAAAATCAGTGGGGTTGAGCACGTCCGTGGGCTTCTGGAACTGCCCCGCTCCCCAGCGGACCACCTGGTTGCCGATGCGCACGTTCACGTAGCGGTTCGGAAAGTAGACGAAGGCCTCCCGCAGCTCCACCCGCGCCCTGGACTTCACGTTCCGGCTGTTGAAGAGGTACCAGAGGGTGTCGCCGTCGTTCTCTCCGACGACGGAGTGGGTCAGGCGACCCTCGAGGAAGATCCGTGTTCCGTCCAGGAACCGTACGTCGGTGTAGAGGTCCGCCTTGAAGCGGTTGTCGAAGACGTCCTCGCCCCGGCCCTCGTGGACCGTGTCCGTTGAGAAGCGGTCCAGCACCCAGCCCCCGAAGCGCACCCGGGGCGGGATCTCAGTCGCAGGCTCCTCCTCTTCGCCGCCCGGGCGGGTGATGACGATCCCTTCGTCGTCGTCATCGTCGTCGTCAGACCGCGTTAGGACGATCTCTTCGTCGTCGTCCTCGGGCGTAACGGGAGGATCAGAGGGTTGCGCAGCAGCGGGCGCGGCCAGGAGCGCCAGCGCGGCAAGAAGCGCCGGAAGAACGCGCATGACTACTTGCCGAGCGCATCGGGATCGAAGATTCCGTCCGGGACCTTCACACCGCGTTCCAGCTTGAGGATGTTCAGGGTCGTCCGGGAGCCCTTCAGGACGTTCTTCATGAGGAGCTTCGTGATGGTGGGCTTGCCGCCCTTGGGCTCGATCCGCTTGGCTATCAGTTTCTTCTGGAGTCGATCCTTCTTGTCGAAGTAGTAGATCTTGAGCGGGAGGTAGTCCTTCCGGTCGACCCACATCTCGAGCTTCGAGTAATCGCTGGTGCCTGCGTTGGGCCTCGCAATAATGTGGTACGCCGGGATCCCCGAGGCCTCGGTGTCCGCCAGGCGCTCGTAGGACGCGTCCTCGACGTCCCGTTGCTCCATGTCCGCGAAGGTGAAGTCCGTGCCCATGAAGTTGTCGTTCTTGTCCGCGCCTGCGATCTTGCGGGTCTCCTTCATGGACGCAAGATAGAGGTACTGGAGATCGTCCTCCCCCTTGCGCTCGACGGAGAGCATCTGGGTCCCTGCAACATCGTCGGGCTCGAGGAAGGTGATCACGAAGCGACCGAGGCCGTCTATCTTCTTGCCCTTGGACTCAACCTTTCGGATGCGTTTTTTACCGCGCTTGTTCTCGATGACCATCTCCACGACCGCGTAGCCCTCGTCGAAGGCCATGGAGTCCTTGCCGACCATGGTGTCGATGATCTCCTTGGCGGTAAGGCTGTCGTCTGCCGCGGCGGGGCTCGGGCATGTCATGCAAACAATTATTAAAAAAGCTGCGAACGCGATAGGGGTGGCGAGCTTCATTGCTTCCCTCCTTGTGGCGAAAAAGAGACTAGCAGGGGGCTGTGACGTATTCAACCGGGGTGTATTTCCTTGATCCTGCGCAGGAGAGACTCCAGATCCCCGAGGGTCTTGAAGCGGATCACCATCTCCGCACCTTTGCGCTTGGACCGAACTTTGACGGGAAGCGCCAGGAAGCGCTCCGCCTCGTACTGGACCTGCCGATAATACGGCTCCAGCGCGTCGATTTTTTTAGCCGGGTCAGCGTGGATCGGGGCCTCGAGCAGAGAGGTAACCCGGCGCTCGGTCTGGCGTACGGAGTATCCCTGGGCGCGGATCTCCTCCACCACCTGGAAGCGCAGCTCAGCGCTCCGCAGGGGCAAGAGCGCGCGCGCGTGGCCCGCGGACAGGAAGCCCCGGGTGATCAACTCCAGGATCTCCTTGGGGAGCTCGAGGAGACGAAGGGTGTTGGAGATGGCGCTGCGGCTCCTCCCTACCCGATTGGCCACCGCCTCATGGGTGTAATCGAAGTCCTCGACGAGGTGCGCATAGGCACGCGCCTCCTCTACGGGATCCAGATCCTGGCGCTGGAGATTCTCCACCAGGGAGAGCTCGTAAGCGGCCGGCACCGGGACGTCCCGAATGACCACGGGCACTGAAGGCAGCCCTGCGCGCTTCGCGGCCAGGAAACGTCGCTCACCTGCAATGAGTACGTAGCCCTCTCCGTCGGGTCGCACCACCAACGGCTGAAGGATGCCGTGGGTCCGGATCGATTCGGCGAGGGACTCCAAGGCGCCCTCCTCGAAGCGCAGCCGCGGCTGCTCCGGGGCGGGTTTGATATTCTCGATCGGGCAGTTTTGCAGGCCGGTCGTGCTCCCGTCCGTCTGTATCCCGGCGCCAGGAATCAAAGCACCCAACCCACGCCCCAGACTCTGGGTCTTCTTCTTCGCCATCATCTTCCTCCATCTCCACACCGTGCCGCCCGCTCCAGGAACTCCGACGCCAGGCGCAGGTACGCCTGCGCACCGGTGGAAGCAATATCGTACAGGAGAATCGGCTTCCCGTGTGACGGCGCCTCCGAGAGGCGTACGTTGCGCGGGATGACCGTCTGGTAGGTCTTCTCGGGGAAATGCCTGCGGACCTCGTCCACGACCTCCCGCGCCAGGTTCGTACGCTGGTCCACCATGGTAAGCAGGAATCCCTCAATCCGAAGACCCGGGTTGAGCTTTTCGCGCACCGCATCCACCGTGCGCAGCAGCTCGCTCAGACCCTCCATCGCGTAGTACTCGCTCTGCACCGGGATAAGCACCGCATCCGACGCGACCAGAGCATTGAGGGTCAGGAGACCCAAGGATGGCGGGCAGTCCACGATAATGAAATCATATTTAGATTTCAATGGCTTGAGGGCCTCAGTCAACTTATATTCCCGGGCCATTTCTGACACGAGCTCTATCTCCGCGCCGGCAAGATCGGGGCCGGCAGGGAGGAGGTCCAGGAAGGGCACGTCGGTGACGCGGACCAGACGATCTGCCTCCTGAATCCCGATGAGCGCGTGATAGACGTGGCGACTCACAGACCGATCCCCGCCGAGGCCCGTGGTGGCGTTCCCCTGGGGGTCGAGGTCCACGAGGAGGGTCCGGCACTCGGCGACCGCAACGCTCGCAGCCAGATTCACCGCCGTGGTGGTCTTTCCTACGCCGCCCTTCTGGTTTGCGATGGTGAAAACCTGTCCCATAGGGCCTCTGTTTCACGTGAAACGTCGACTTTGATGATATATGTGTCGCAGATCCTGTCAACCGGTGATTTTTTCTGGATCTGATCGGTGTTTCACGTGAAACATGACAGATTTGCTACAAGGAAATCCAGGTCGTCGCATCCCAAAGCCGACACTTTTCACGTGAAACACCGAGTGGACACTTTATTATATCTTATTGGTCTATATTACGTGCGTACCATAAGACGAGGCCCTGGCTGGCTCTCTACGGCGTTTTTCGTCAGTAACCAAGGGTGGACTACCCCTTGCACCAGAGCGGCCTCTCGGAGCATGGAGCTCGGCCCACCTCCTATAGACGGAATTCGTGAGAGGTCAGTCCTGCTGAATCATATAGCACACCATGTGATCACCCTTCAGACCACAGAGCGCACAATAGAACGAACCGTCGTCGGTGTAGTGGTTCTCCGAGATGACGACGCATTTTCCGAGGCCCATCACGTCCTCGCACTGCCAGTCCCAGTTCGAGAACTCCTCCCGTCGTATCTGTCCTTTGCAGAAGTCCTCCGGCCGCTCCTCGTATGGATCGATCTCGTGGGCCGGTACGTCCGCTGCCAACTCCCCCCCAATATCCAGGGTTCCGCCTTCGCCGTCGCCGCTGGAGCAGGCCCCGAACACAGCCGCAGCCGACAACGCCACTAGAAGTGCCAGAGTACGGCGCATCGATTCCTCCCTAGTCGCCAATGAATTCGTACGCAGTGAGCGTGGAGCCCCCCGCGTTGTAGTCCTGGAAGAGAGCATACACAGCGCCCCCGTCCAGCGCCAATCCCGCCACGCCTGATTTATCGTGCCCTGGCTCGGGCATCCCCTCGCCGGCGGGCGCGGCGACGCCGCCTGTGGCCGGCACGGTGTAGACCTGCTTCCCTGCGCCGAGGCCCTTGTACGCCACGTAGAGGATCCCGTCCGCCACAATCATGTCCGAGGGCTCCCTCCCGTCGGGGAGCTCCCCGACAACGGACCAGCCACCGCCGATGCCGCCCACCTGGACCTCATAGGTAGGCTGCCCTGCCTTCAGGATCTTGAACCAGACCGCCATGACGTCACCTGCCCCGGCGACACCCGCCTCGACCGAGTAGGGATCGTTGGGGCCTGCGCTCAGATGCTGCGGGAAGTCGGGGCAATCGCTCCACGCGTCCGCCTCGGTGGCGTTCGCGGCGATGGTCTTGCAGTTGAGGCCCAGGGGGACATCGTTACGCACGGTCACGATCGCCACATTATCTCCGTCAGAGTGGAAGCCCTGTACGGTCTCGTTGCTGGCCCCACCGAGCTGGTCCCACTGCTGCGCCGCGGCGCTACCTCGATTCACGTGATACTCCGCTACCTCCCAGTTCTTGGACAGGAGGTAGAGGAGACCGTCGGTGAACACCATGTGCTGAATCTCTCGCTGCGTGAAATTGAATGAGAGGTCCGCGGCTTCGCCCTCGAGGTTGACCTGGACCAGCCCGCCAGCCTTGTTCTCCCAGAGGGCCATGTATGTCCCCGCATCGGTGGCCAGGGTGAGTCCCGTCCCCTCGAAGATTTTAGAGAACTCCTGCGCGCCGCCCGCGCTGTCCAGGTGGAAGAGCCCCGCGCTCACCGTGCTGGTGACCGTGAGGAAGAGCGCGCCCCCGGCTGCGTCGAACCCCCGAACATGGGTGACGTCACCCAAGGTTGCCCCGGGGACCACAGCCCACAGCACGGCGGCGCCGCCGCCGTTGTCTTCGGCGAGCTCACCCCCCCTGGCGTCGGCCGCAATAATATCCTCGCCGCCGTCGCCGCCACCTCCGTCGCCGCCGCCGCCGTCACACGAGATGCTCCCCAGCGCCAGCGCCGACACCACGAGGATTGAGAACCACGCCGTCTTCATGGGACACCTCTCCTTTGTTCCATCCGGTAGTCATTGTAATGGAAGAAAATGAAAGTTCCAGGAACCCCGCGTGTGCTACGTCGGACGCGCCATGGTCTGGCCCAGGACCTCGGTGGCGTAGGAGCCCTTGGGGAGGAAGAAGGTGAACCGGAGTCCGTGGGGATCCTCCTCCACGGTGAGGTCGCGCGGGACCACCACCAGGGAGCGACGACCGCCGCGTTGGATAGAGTGGTAGCGCTCGAGATGCTGCATCGACAGGCCCCCCTCCTGGAGCACCTGCAGCTCCAATCGTCCGGCCTCTCCCGCCGCCCGCCCCTTCATCCCGCCGAAGAGTGGCCCGGTGATCCGAAGATGCCCCCGATCGTAGGCAGCCTGTTCCTTGGGCAGATCCACCGCGGGATAGAGCTTGGACTTGCCCTTGCGCTGGAGGAGATCTCCCTCTATCACAGTGCGCAGGATTCCGCGCTCCATGCGGCGGATCACGTAGAGATTGAACAGGTGGCTCTGGACGGCGCTTATGGCCAGGCGACGCTTCATGCGCCCCATCCGGCTCACGGAGAGCTCCTCCAGGACCATGGCCAGCCCCAGGCGCAGGGTGTCGAGGTCCGCCCCGAAGCGTTGCTTCCCGAAGCCGTTGGGCGTGCCCAGGGCCTGGAGACGCCGGCCCCACTCCCTCGCATCCTCGAGGCGATCTTGATTCTGTCCCCGCAGCAGGATCCCGAAGCGGTTCCCCCGAAGCTGCCCGACGTGGAGTGGGCCCGGATGCAGGGCCCGGGAGTGGAGCCGGATCGCGTCGTGGTCGAAGTCCTCAAGGCGCGCCTCGACCCGGGCAGGCATGGACAGGGTCTGGCGGGTCACCGCGTAGCGGTCCTTGAGTCCCGCGTGGCCGATGTCCGCGGTGCGGATCTCGAGGCCGTCTGCCAGGGCTCGAAAGAGCTGCTCCATGGACATCCCGGTCTTCTCCACCGTCACCCAGAGATAATCGCCTTGTCCCGCAGCATCCCGACCGAGGACCTCGTCCACCCGGAAATCCTCGGGGCGAGACTTGAGCCGCCCGGGCAGCGGCGTGAGGTCCTCCCACTCCCTGTGCACCAGCGCCGCGTCCAGCTTCTTCTTCATGACCGCCCTCCCAGGCTGCGCATCGCGCCGTAGAGCCGCTCGGGCACCCCCGGCGCTACCTGATCCGCTGTAAAAAGCCAGTCCTTGATTGCGGCGCGCACGTTGTCGGTGGAGTAGGGGCACCCGCAGACCGCGGTGGAGAGGCCGAGGCCCAGGACGTACTCCGCCAGGCGGGCCTCCCGAATGAAGACCAGCGGCCGTATCAACTCCAGCGCGCCGTCGAAGAAGGCAACCTTCGGGGTCATGGTGGACAGGTTTCCATGGAAGACCGCGTTCATCACAAGAGTCTCGGCCATGTCGTCCAGGTGGTGGCCAAAGGCCAGGATCCCGTATCCTTCGTCCACCGCCAGGTTGAACAGCGAGGCCCGCCGACACATCGCGCAGTAGAAGCAAGTGAGCTTCTCCTGGGCCTTAGCGAGGATCGGAAAGGACTGCCGATACAAGGGGACGTCGAGGCCGTCACAGACCCCCTGGAGGACCCTCTCGAAGATCCCTGCGCCGCAGCCCGTATCGGTCTCCACGTGGGCCGCGGCCAGCTCCATGCCCAGGGTCTCTCGGAACTCTGCGAGCAGGTGGAGGAGGGTGAGGCTGTCCTTGCCCCCGGAGAGGGCGAGGAGCACCCGGGCCCCGGACGGGATCATGTCATACTCCCGGATCCCCCGCAGCACCTCGTCCCTGAGCTCCGCCGATTCCGCTGTCCGTGAATGCATCTTGAATCCCTGCGAACCATTTGCTATCGTTCCCGCGGCTTACAATGACACCATGTCTACTGACCATTCCGCAAGGAGGAACATGATGAAGAGGATTCTTACACTGGTTGCCGTAGCAGCGTTCACCCTCGCCCTCATGGCAAGCTGCGGCGATAAGGACGCGAAGGGCCCGGTCTACCCGGCCTGTAAGACCAGCGCCGAATGCTCCGGCCACAACCAGGTCTGCATGAACGGCAACTGCGTCGACTGCATCAAGGACGGCGACTGCCAGGGCAAGTGCAAGGAGTGCAAGAACAACACCTGCCAGAAGGCCCCGGGCTGCTGCAAGGCCAACGGCGACTGCGCCGAGGGCGAGATCTGCATCGTCAAGAGGGGCGACAAGGGAACTTGCAAGGCCAAGTAGCTTCGCTCCCCTGACCCCCTCCTCTTCTCACCGATAGAATTCATGACAGCGCTGCGACCGCTGCGCCAATGAGGTTCGCGTTTTCCATCGAGCGGATCTTGACCGTGGTCCCTTCGCCGAGGAGCGATCGAAGGGTCGCGTCCACCCGATCCGCGTAGCCGGTCGCGCCCCAGAAGAGGCCGCCTTCGGCCTGGAGGAGGACGGTCCCGCCATGGGGTATGAGGAGGCGGGTGAGACCGGCGAGGCCGGCGGCCACCAGATCTGCCGAGCGATCCAGGAGCGCGCCGGCCAGGTCCCTCACCAGGATCGGCGCGGCGTCCCGATCCCGAAGCGCGGTCACCGCCGCGGCCCCCCGGGCGGCGACCCCTTGCAGGCCCGGGATCTCCTCTGCGAGGATCTTGCCGAGGTAGACCCCGGAGACCGCCTTCTCGAAGCGCTGCGTCCCGGCGTTCTCCGACGCGATGTCCAGGCGCTCGTCGGTCTCCGTGAGACAGGCCGGGGTGAAGTTACCGGACTCCAGGTTCACAGCCATGGGATCCGGCGCCCCGTATCCGGCCTCGAGCTTTGTGATCCGATCCCCTCCGAAGAAGGTCGCCATGTTGGTGCCGGTGCCCACGATGAGGCCGATCATCCCATCTGCCTCACCGGCCTCGGGCTGAGCCGCCCCCGCCATGAGGCTCGCCACCGTGTCGTTGAGCACGACCACCCCGCGGGGCGGGGCACCACCGCGGACGAGCGCGTCGTTCAGGAGCGCGCCGACGGGCTGCCCCACCACGCCTTCCACGCGGACCTCTTTGGTCCAGCGCAGGAGGACCGCGTCCCGGTCCCGCTCCACGGCCGCGGGGTAGGAGAAGCAGTAGCCCAGGGGCAGGGAGCCGTCCGATACCTCCCGGACCAGCGCGGCCTGGGGATCGAAGAACGCGGCCGCGTCGATGGGCGCTGCCCGCCCCGTGGGCAAGGGCCCGCCCGTCGGGCCTGCTAGAAAGGTCGCCGCCCCCGGGGCCAGGCGCAGCCGGGCGGCGCGCATGTTGGTGCCGCCTGCGTCCAAGGCAAGCCCCTCACCGGAGAGGCCGGCGTCCGGGCGGGCCAGCCAAGCAGGCAGGCATCGAATCTCGCATCCCTCCGCGGCCAGGCCCTCCTCCACTCGCGCAGCGAGAAGATCCGCGGTGTCCGTGAGCTGGTTCTCCGTCAGTCGATACTGGTCCCACATGCTAGAAAAGCCCGCGGCTCTCGCCGCCGTCGACCAGGAGGCTGGTGCCGTTGATGAACGCGGCGGGCTCTGATGCCAGGAAGGCCACCGCCGCGGCCACCTCCTCCGCGCGCCCGGCGCGGCCCGTGGGCGAGCGATCGTGCATGGCCTCGACGATCTCGTCCACGGTCTTCCCCGTCGCCTTGGCGCGGGCCCCGGCGATCTCCTTGACCCGCTCGGTCCAGGTGTGGCCCGGCATCACCGCGTTGAATGTCACCCCCTCCTTCGCATGGTGCGCTGTCAGGGTTTTTAATAAACCATGGACTCCAATCCGTACCGAATTCGAAAGAAGCAGGACGTCCGCGGGCTGCCGGCACGCGATGCTGGTGATCGCCACCACCCGGCCCCAGCGCCGCTCACGCATCCCTGGGAGGACCCCGCGGATCATGCGCACCGCGCTCAGCAGGAGGAGATCCACCGTGTCCTGCCAGTGAGCGTCCGTGGCCTCCTCGAAGGGGATCGGAGGAGGGCCCCCCGCGTTGGTGACCAGGATATCCACCCGGCCCCTCCAGGCCTGGGCCCCGGCGAGGACGGTTGCGATGTCGTCCGGGTCTCGCACGTCCCCGGCCAGGGCCAGGACATCGGCGCCGGTCCCGGTCCGGATCTTCGCCGCCGCGGCCTCGATCCGCGCCGCGTCCCGGGAGAACATGACGACGGACACGCCCTCCCGGGCGAGGGCCTCGGCGCACGCGTATCCGATCCCCCGGCTCGCCGCCGCGACCAGGGCCACCCTGTCCCTTATTCCGAGCTCCATGGAGCCTCCTTGGATTCGACGAGGATACGATACCAGCCCGCATTTCTCACCAGACATCGTAGCGAAGTCGTCGAGACCCTGCTGTGTCGGGCTGTCCGGACCAGAGCAGCCGGAGTCGATGCAAGAGTATCGTCGAGGACTGCGGCGGGAGGCCACGTCTTTGGGCCTCCAACTCTTCCGTGTTATACATGAGCCGAGCAAGGAGTGTGATGGTGCTCCGAGTCCACAATATCCTCTTCCTCCTCCTGCTTGCCGCCATCTCCCTCACCTGGGCCTGCAAGGACAGCCCAAAGAAGCCCTCCCCCGAGGAGGCACCGGCCGCGGCAGCGCCGCCGGCGCCCGAGCCCGAGTCCGATGTCCGAGGGGGCCCGTTCCGGGCCGATTCGGAGGGGGGCGACCCTCCCACAGAGTTCGAGCCCGCCCCCATCGACCCCGACGCAGTACGGATCCGTGTCACCCCCGGGACCCTGGACGTGCTGCAGCCCAATATCTTACGCCTGCGCGCTGCGCTTCCGACCGATCGCCCGGGCTCCTCGTGCCGGTGGATCCTTTCCGGCGGCGCCGATGAAGCTGTCGACGGGTGCGTCGCAGAGGTCCAGGTCGCGGAGGTCTCCTCCGATATCAGCTGGACCCTGGTGGTCACCGAGGAGCTGACCGAGGTGCTGCGGCGCGAAGGGATGATCCCGCTGGAGCGGCTTTGGGTGGAGGTCGGGGAATCGGGGCCGGAGGCCCCTCCCACAAAGGGGACGGACATAGAGGGGAGGGAGAATGCGGAGGAGATCCGGTGGAGCATGGCACCTGCGGAGCTCGGGGTGCTCCAGGACACGGAGGTGGTCTTCACCGCGGACGTATCCGAAGACGCTGCCTGCGCATGGGACATCGGGGGCGGCGCAGCGCAGCAGCACGGATGCCGGTTGACCTGGCTGTTCCGGGAGGCCCACTCCGACCGCACGGTGACCCTCACGGTGCGGCGGGGTGAGACGGTGGTCTACTCCGGCGCCCGGCTCCTGCCCCTGGAGCGGCTGTCCGTGTCCCTGCGAACCCCGAAGCCCGAGGGGGATCTGCCTCTTTGCGGGAAAGGGTGCAGGCGCCTCGCGGTGGCCGCGGTGAACGGCGGAGGCCTGGACAGGGCCTACTCCCTGGCCACCGGGACCGGAGCGGCGGCCCTCGTCCTCTTCCTCCACGAGCCCCTCCCTGCGCCTTCCGCGGTGGAGGACCTGGCCCGGTACCTGGGCGCCCGGAACATCGGACTCCTCCCCGTTGCCTGCGGTGAGGGCCTGGGGCGGGATGCCCTGGCCGCGCTCCTCACCAACCACGCGCTCCCCGCGGGGCTGGTGCTCCACTCCGACACGGCGGACCTCCCCGCGCGCTACGCGATGCAGTGGGGGCCCGCGTTCCTCGCAGCCCTCCCGACCCGCGCCGATATCCCTGATGAAAAATGGCTCACCGGGCAGCTGGAGACCGCGGCCATGTTCCGGACCCGGCTCCTCCTCACCTGCCGCGCGTTCGACCGCCTCACGGGCTCGACGCCGCCCCTCCTGCCGTCCCCTTATCGCCAGTACGAGAAGATGCGGCGCGGGGGTCTCCAGCTCTTCGTCAGCGGCGCCCATGGGGCGTTCTATCCTGGTACCTACGGCAACCTACGGGCCCTGTCTCCGGGACGCCTCCAGGGCCCCTCTGCGGCCCTCCTGGGCCAGGACGGCCCTGCGGGCCCGACCGCGGCCCTCGTCGACATCGACGAGAACCGGATCCGACGGATCATCGGTGTCGTTCCAGCGGGCGAATCATGGGCACCGTTCCCGCAGGAGAGTCTGCCTGAGAAGGTTGGCGTCTACAGAATCTGGAAGTGATCGAACACGATTCCGACGTCCCTACTTCTCCCAATCCTCGTTCAGGATCGGTCTCCGTGCGGCCAGGGTATCGTCCATGCGCGACAAGGTCGTCATCACCGGCGCTTCCTTGAGGGCCCCGGGGTTCTCCCGAGCCGTGGTCGCTATCTCCAGCATCGCGTCCACGAAGTCGTCCAGGGTCTCGAGGGTCTCGGTCTCCGTGGGCTCGATCATCAGGGAGCCGTGGACGTGGATCGGGAACGAGACAGTGGGCGGATGGAAACCCCGGTCGATTAGGCCCTTGGCCACGTCCACGTTGTTCACCCCGTGCTTTTGCAGGTCGTGATCCGACAGAACGCATTCGTGCATGCAGCGCCGGGGGTAGGGTACGTGGAAATGCTCCTGAAGGCGGGAGAGGAGATAGTTGGCGTTGACCACGGCGAGGGTTGTTGCGTCCTTGAGTCCCGCCCCCCCCATCTCGAGCATGTAGGTGTAGGCCCGGACCATGACCCCGAAGTTGCCGAAGAACGCA
>CAZNWW010000017.1:0-18590 GCA_964576155.1 uncultured Myxococcales bacterium
CGCTCACCGAGGAGACCTTGGAGAAGGTGGACGCCTGGTACCATTACCTGGAGGTCACCGAGACCTACGGGGTGGATTCGCTCCCCCGGTGGGTGACCAACCAGTTCGTGGACCTGGAGGGCGAGCTGGGCCGCTTCGTGATCTTCTGGACCAAGGGCCCCAAGGCCGACTACAGGAACTCGAAGCAGATCTACGATCACTTCTTCGACCTGGACATCGGAAACGGCGAGATGGCCAAAGCGGGCGCGAGCTACTTCGTCCTGCCGGAGATCATCGACACGATCATCGCAGAGGGGCCGACCCTCCTCGCCCTGGTTGCCCTATGCATGATCCTGGCCGCTGTCTTCCTGCTGAGGCGCCCGAAGGCAGTGATAGCGGTGGCGTTGACCGTGGCCCTCCCGATCCTGTGGCTCCTGGTCGTGATGCGCATCTGCGGGTGGTCCTTCAACTTCTACAACGTCATCGCCTACACCCTGCTCATCGGCATCGGGCAGGACGACGCCCTCCATATCTACCATCGCTACATGGAGGAGGGACCCGGGCACCTGCGACGGGTCCTCATGGAGACAGGCGGCGCGATCTTCATGACCTCCTGGACCACGATCCTGGGCTTCGGCGCATTGCTCTTCTCCCGGCACAAGGGGCTCATCAGCCTGGCCGAGCTGACCATGACGGGTCTGGCGTTATGCTTCGTGTCGTCGGTGGTGGTGCTGCCCGCGCTCCTGTGGACCGGCGAGCGACTCCGGCGGAGGTCGGTTCAGTAGCCCGATCACCAGCATAGAAAAACCTCCGGACCATGGATAGAATTGTACTGAATAATGCTCCCCCCTCCCTGGAGGACCATGTCACCGCGTCTCGGCACCCTCATCTTCGTCCTGGCCTTCGCGGCTTGCGCCGGCGACGCAGGTTTCTATGCTCCCCAGGACGACGGCACCCAGGACCTCGTCTCCATCGACATCATCGCCGACACGACCCCCGACACCGCCTTTGACACCGTCCCGGACCTGACACCGCACCCCGACACCCGTATCCCCGATGACACCTCTCTCCCGGATGTTCCGCCGGATCTCACGATCGATCTCATCTCCCCTCCTGATGAAGGGCCGACGCCGGACGCGACAGCGCCGGACACGACGGAGGATTCAGAGGACTGCGACACCTGCTCCGACGATTGCCCTTGCGAAGGCAAGGACGTCTGCAACGAGGGGGTCTGCTGCACCCCGGTCACCTGCGTCGGAGAGGGCTTGGTCTGCGGCACCTGGCCCGACGCCTGCGGCGGGGAGGTAAAATGCGGCACCTGCGTCACCTGGCTGGGCTCCTACTGCACCCTGGAGGGTCAATGCGCGTGCGTCCCGACCTGCGCCGGCAAGGAATGCGGGACCGACGGCTGCGGGGGGGTCTGTGGCGGTTGTCCCCTCGGCATGGCGTGTTCCGCTGAGCAGAAATGCGAGCCGGTGACCTGCTACAACGACTTCGAGTGCACAGGCTTCGACATGATCTGTGATCCCCTCGATCTCGTCTGCGTCGACTGTGTCTACTCCTGGCAATGCGGTGGAGCGGGCCAGATCTGCAAGGACGGGAGCTGTCTCGGAGTCTGGCCTTGTGCAGGGGACGGAGACTGCCCGCCGGATCAAGGACCCCTCTGCGTCCTGCCCCAAGGTTATTGTGCCTGGTGCCTGGACGACGAGGACTGCGGTGAGTCGGGATGGTGCGACGGCCTGCAATGCGTGCTCCCTGATCCTTGCGAGACCGGGGCTGATTGTCCGGCGGGGGTCTGCGATCCGTCCACGGGCACCTGCGTTGACTGTCTGGTGGAAGCGGATTGCCCGGGCGTTGACGATATCTGCACATTCGAGAAGACCTGCAAGCCCTTCCATCTCTGCTCCTACGACTCGGATTGCTGGGCCTGGGGGATGCTCTGTGATCACGATAACGGGGTCTGCGAGGAATGCGTTGTGAGCTGGAGCTGCCCGCAGGCCTACTGGTGCGAAGACAACCACTGCGTTCCGGATGTCTGCACCGCCTGGGAGACCGCTTGCGTCGGTGACCAGGTGGTCCTATGCGAGCCCGACGGCAGCGCATGGAGTCTCCTCCAGACCTGCGGGCTCGGGTTCATCTGCGAGGACGGGGGCTGCCTCTGGGCCTGCGAGTCCGACCCCGGCTGCATCGTGCCCGGGCTGGTTCTCTGCAGCGACGATCAACTCACCATCCAGACCTGCATAAATGTAAACACCTGCCTCAAGTGGGACTACCCTGCGCCCTGCCAGGAGGGCACCTGGTGCGTGGCTCCCGACGGCTGCGTATGCAAGTCCTCCTGTGACGGCAAGGAATGTGGCACCGATGGGTGTGGGGGATCCTGTGGCGTATGCCCCTGGCCCTTGGTGTGCTCTGTCGGGATCTGCTCGGAGGAATGTGACTCTGATCCCGGCTGTGATGCCACCGGCGAGACCCAGTGCATGGACGGCGGTGGGGGCTTCGTGATCTGCGGCGAGGTCGGGCCGGGCTGCTTCCAGTGGGTTGATCTGGAGACCTGCTCAGCGGGCGAGACCTGTCAGGATGGGGCATGCATCGACGCGTGCCTTACGTGCCTGGAGGAGAACCACGAGATCTGCGTGGACAGCGTCTGCCTGTGCGACGAAGCCGGTGGTTACCACCTCTCGTCGGACGGCGAGACCTGCACCGATGATCTCTGTGATCCGAACCCCTGCAGCGTGGTCCTCTTCCAGATCTGTCTGGACGGCGCCTGCGGGTGCGACGAGGAGGCTGGGTTCCACCTAGCCGGGGACGGGGTCACCTGCACCGACGACGCATGTGATCCGAATCCTTGCGACTTCGCCGCCAGCGAAGTCTGCGTCTGGGGTCAATGCGCCAACCTGACCGTGCTCGGCTTCTATCCCACCCTCGCCCGCAAGGGCGGGCTCTTCGAACTCACCTTCCCCTACTTCGGCAATTATTCGAACCCCTTTGATCCGGCGCAGATCTCCGTGCAATTCACCTTCACCGCGCCGTCGGGGGCGAAGACCGTGGTGGACGGGTTCGTCCATCAATCCTTCTTGACGAACTGCGGGGGGCCTTGCGGCGTGCTCAATCTCACCCCCGCTGACGTGCCGCAGTGGATGGTACGATTCGCCCCGGACGAAGTGGGGACCTGGATTTTCGTGGGGAAGGTGGAGGTGGGGCCCATCGAGGCCATGGGTCCGGTGGGTCAGTTCACCGTGGAGGACGCGGATATGCCCCCGGTGGTCACGGTCTCGCCTGCGGACCCCACCCGCCTGTCTCTTCCGGATGGCCGCTCGTTCCTCGTCAGGGGGATCAACGCCGGTTGGGGGGATCCGCTCTACGGCGGTAACATCGGCAACTACGACACGCTCTTTACGGCGATGAAGGCTGCGGATATGAACGCAACCAGGCTGATAATGGTGCCGGAGTCCTTCGCGTTGGAGGTCGAGAACCCCGGTCGGTATCGACTCCAGGCAGGCTTCCTCCTCGACTACGCGTTGGAGCGTGCCCGCCGCGCCGGAGTGCGGGCCATCGTCGTCATCGAGAGCTTCGAGAGTCTCACCACCGGCTGGCCGGAGAGCCCGTACAACGTCGTGAACGGCGGCCCCTGCGCCACCCCCGAGGCCTTCTGGACTGACCCTACGGCCCGGAACCTCTTCAAGCGGCGCCTCCGCTATATCGCCGCCCGATGGGGATACAGCCCACAGATCCTCGCGTGGGAGCTGTGGAGGGAGGTGGACCGGGTGCCCGGGGCTGACGATCCGGTAGTGCGCCAGTCAATCATCGAGTGGCACCAGGACATCATCACCTGGCTCGACGCGGTGGACATCCGGGATCACCTGGTGACCACCAGCCTGGCCTGGCCCGCCCTCGGCGTCGGGGAGTGGAACGGAGCCGGGCTATGGGCCCTGCCCGGAATGGACTTCATCACCGTCCACCTCTACGACCTCGCGCCAACGGACCAGTCCGTGACCTCCTACATGGCCTTCCAGACCGCGATGAACATGAAACCACACCTGGTGGAGGAGCTGGCTGTCAGCGATGAGAGCGGTGACGACACCCTCGCCCATGATTCCAACCACTACGGGCTGCACAACGGAATCTGGGGCTCGGTCCTCGGGGGCGGCGCCGGGGCGGCGATGAGCTGGTGGTGGAACGAGTACGTCGCGGCCAATGATCTCTTCTCCGAGTACGATACCCTGTGGGCGGTGGTAGGGAGCCTGCCCTGGACGGAGTACGCCGCGGCGCAGGTCACCGACACCGGCGAAGGCTATGTGGTCTACGGGCGACAGGCATCGGACCATGCGGTCCTGTGGGTGAAGAACCAGGGCGCCGCGTGGTGTTGTCCGGAGAAGCCCGCTGGCCACGCCCCGGCGTCGGTGGACGTGGAGCTTTTTCTCGAGGGCCTTGCGCCCGGGCCCTACCAGATCGACTGGCGGGATCCCAACTGGTACGGGGAGCTGCTGGACATGGAGTTATCCGAGGAGGCCGGCGCGGGGATCCCCGTGGTCCGGGAGGGCTTGGTCCATGACTGGGCGGTGCTGATTCAGAGGGACGGCGATCTCGACGGGATGCCCGACTGGTGGGAGGACACGCATGGGTTGGATCCGGAGATCGCCGACGCAGGCGGTGACTTGGACGGCGACGGCCTCCTCAACGGCGAAGAGTATCTCCTGGGCCTGGATCCGGCGAGCACCGACACCGACGGCGATGGCCTGGATGATGAGCTGGAAGCGGCGCCAGGGGGGACCTTGGCCGACGATGCGGACTCCGACGGGGACGGCATGGACGACGGCTGGGAGGTCTACAACGGCCTCGACGCCGCGAACCCCACCGACGCGGATCTGGATCCCGACGGGGATGGTCGACCCAACTGGAAGGAGTGGCTCTTCCTCTCCGAACCCTGATCCTGTGGGAGGGGCTCAAGATATGACAAGATACTGCATCATCTCGCTTCTCTTCCTCCTCGCGGCCTGTGGCTCCGGCGGCGTCACCCTGCTCGTAGATTCCACCGGCGACACCGCGGCCGTGGATGCGGCGTGGCAGGACGCCGTCTGGCAGGAGACCCAGCCACATCCCCTACCGGATTCGCTGGACAGGTGGTCGGATCACCTCTCCGATGTCCCCGCCGTGGATCTCGTCGAGGACCTCCCTCCGGAGGACGTTCCGCCTCCGCCCTGCAACCTGGACGACGACTGCGGCGACGGCGATAAATGCACCCTGGATCGATGTCAGGACGGGATCTGCGCGTGGGATCTCCTGCCTCCGGGATTCTGCTGCCAGGGCGACGGAGACTGCGATGACGGGATAGCCTGCACCGTGGACCAATGCCTGAACGGCGCCTGCTGGAACCTCCCCGAGGACAGCACCTGCTGCACCAAGGCTACGGACTGCGAGGACTTCGACGAATGCACCGTGGACCTCTGCATCGGCTCCACTTGCGCACGTGTCTTTGCGTCGGATGGAGCGAGTTGTCAATGCGAGAACGTGCTGGACTGCGACGACGGTCTGCCATGCACAGATGCGTCCTGTGTAGATGGAGCATGCGAGTTCGAGGTGTCATTGGTTGCGACGGGGTGCTGCAGCGAGGCCGTTGACTGCGACGACGGCGACCCGGCGACGCAGGACGTCTGCCTCCAGTCCACCTGCGGTAACGCGCCCTGGGGGTTGTGCCTGGTGGACGCACATTGCGATGACGGCGATCCCTGCACCGCAGATGGCTGCGTCGGCGGGATCTGTGCGTCGAACTTCCTGGATGGCTGTTGCCACGTGGACGCGCAGTGCACGGATGGGCTGGCCCTCACTACTGACCTTTGCTCAGGCGGGGATTGCCTCCATGCCCTCGGCGCGGTGCCCGAGGCTTGCGGCTCCGCAACGGACTGCCCGGCGGGGCCTGCCTGCCTCGCCGCCGCCTGTGTCCAGGGACATTGCTCCTATGGATTCCAAGACGGGCCCGGGTGCTGCACCATGGACGTGGACTGTGACGACGGGAATCCCTGCACCACGGACGCCTGCGGCACGGCGCTCCTCTGTCAGAGCGCCCCCCTCACAGGCCTCGTCGAGCAGATCCTCTGGGACTTCGGTGATCCGGCGCTACCAGGCTTCGACCTCTCCGGCGGGAGCGGTCCGGTGGGGTGGGGCGTGAGCTTCGCCAAGTTCGTCTCACCGCCCCGATCTCTCTACTTCGGCGACGCAGCGAAGGGTAATTTCGCTACGGGCGGGGCCGTGGCCGGTGAAGCCCGGAGCCCCCAAGTTCAGCTCCCCGCGGTCGGACCGATCACGCTCCAGGGAGCTACCTACATCGATGTGGAGCCCCTCTTTTCCCGGGATCTGGTCTGGATTTCGGTGGAGTCAGCCGGTGGCGCAGTGACGGAGGTCTGGAACAAGGAGGCCGTGGGCGGCACGACCGCGCAGGCCTGGCTCCCAATCAATGCGGACCTCTCGGCCTTCGCCGGGCAGACCGTGCGGGTAATCTTTGGCTTCGACTCCGTCGATCAGGTTGACAACTTCGGCGAGGGGATCTATTTCGACGATGTCTCCCTCTGGTGGACTTGTGGGGATGCGCAAGGATGAGACAATGCACAGAACGACTCGATTGACGTTATCGGCAGCCCTTTTGCTCCTCGTGACGCTCGCCCCGGCGGGGGGTATATCCGCGGAGAAGGATGCCCGAATCCTCGACAAGGTCCGGGCCATCACGAAGGGAGAGAAGATCCAGCTGGAGCTGAAGGCCTACCTCCGGTACTGGTATCAGGTCCAGGACTCGAACGTGGAGGGGGTCGGGGAGAAGGAGCCTCGCCACAACAGCTTCGAGGTCTGGCGGTTCTACTTCGGGCCGAAGGTGCAGGTGACGCCGTGGCTCCTCCTGCGCCTCACCGCTGATGTCGGGCCGGAGAAGACGGGCACATCCGGAGAGGCGGAGGACGGGCACACCCATAAAACCCCGGGCTCCACACGCTATGGGTTCTACCTCAAGTACGCGTATGCCCAGTTCCGTCTCGCGCCGGGGCTCCACCTGCAGCTCGGATCGATCGGGAACCCCTACCACGGATTCACGGACAAGCTCTGGGGTTGCAGGTACGTGGCCAAGAACCTCGGTGACGCCGAGAAGCTCTGGAACAGCGCGGACCTCGGCCTCAACCTCTATTACGAGCTCCCCGGGGACTACGGAAAGATAGGCATCGGATTCGTCAACGGTGCCGGATACAAGAAGGCCCTGGACACCGACGCGAACAAGGAACTCTGGCTCCACGCAACCCTGAGTCCCTTCGCCGGGCTGGGTGAAACAGCGAAGCGCTTCAAGCTGGCGATGCTGCTCCAATACGACGTGCCCGTCGTGTCCGGCGCGACTCAACACCTCCTGGCGAGCGGCCTCCTGGGCTACAAGGGCAGGTGGGTCTCGGCGGGGTACCAGTTCATCATGGAGTTGGACGACATTGGTGGAGACGAGTCCCCCCTCGGGATGGGTCACGGAGCCTATCTGCGCCTGAACAGTCCGTGGAAGGTCGGGCTCATGGGCCGCGCCACGATCTGGGACGCGGACACGGACACCCGCGACGTGCAGACCAGCTATGAAATGCTCGGCGGCGTCTTCTATCGGCCCCTGTCCCTCTTCGAGGTCGCCCTGTCCGCCTCGGGGACGTGGCACTCCAAGCTCTCCGGCCTCGAGGAGGAGGAGGACATCCGAATCCTGCTGAGCACCCTCTTCGTCCTCTGACCCGTCGTTGCCAATAGGCATTGACATCACGGTACGAGGGCCTGAAGAATGGCTCCGACCGAGGAGGGTGCGTTGAATCCAGAGCCACAGACCACGCGCAACGCGCCGGCGTGGACCCGTATCCTGCTCCTGGTCGGCCTCATGAACGTCTTCTTCGTGGCCATCTCCCTCATGGGTGCGTTCAAGGAGATCGGCTCTGGTTACGGCCAGGTGCTCATGAACCAGCTGGCCCACGATCCCTTCGTCGGCCTCTTCATGGGGATCCTGATCACTGCGATGATCCAGTCTTCCTCCACCACATCATCCCTGGTGGTGGGCCTGGTGGCGGGCGGTGCCCTGGGGAACAGCCCGGCCGAAGCGATCACCCTCGCAATTCCCATCATCATGGGCGCAAACATCGGCACCAGCGTCACCGCCACCATCGTATCCCTGGCCCACATCGGGCGCCCCGAGGAGTTTCGCCGGGCGTTCTCTGCGGCCATGGTGCACGACATCTTCAACTTGCTGGCCGTGTTGATCTTCTTCCCCCTCCAGCTCGCAACGAACTTCCTGGGGAAGTCGGCCACCTTCGTTACGGACCTCCTGCACGGCTCCGGTGGGGCTGCGTTCAAGAGCCCTGTGAAGCTCCTGGTGGCGCCCCAGACGGAGTTCGTAAAGAACCTGGTGGCCAACGAGTTCGCGATCCGTGCCGTGATCTTCGCCGCGGTAATCTTCATCCTCCTCCAGGCCTTTCGTGTGATCTTGAAGCGCCGGGAGATGGGACGGGACGGGCCCTTCCTTTACGTCATGGCCGCGGTCTTGATGGGCGCGGTCTTCTCGGTGATGGACACCTTCGGGCATGTGGTCTTCCACAAGTCCACCGCGACCTTCGTCCTGGCCCTGGCGATGCTCTTCGCTGCACTCATCGGTTTCGTGACGACCATGCGTTCCCTGGTCCTGAACAGGGTCGAGCGGCTCTTCAACGAGGTCGTGTTTCGCAACGCTTTCTTCGGATTGTTCTTCGGAATCCTGGTGACCGCCGTGGTACAGAGCAGCTCGGTCACGACCTCTATTGCGGTGCCTCTTGCAGGGGCGGGGCTGATCACCCTCCGCCAAGTCTTTCCTTATACCCTGGGTGCCAACATCGGGACCACGGTGACCGCACTCCTGGCTGCCATGGCGGCAGGGAGCGTCGCAGGCCTCACCGTGGCTATAGCGCATACACTCTTCAACATCTTCGGGATCATTGCGATCTACCCGTTCCGATGGATCCCTATTACACTGACCGAGAAGTTCGCCGGTCTCGCGCTGAAGAACCGGGCGATCCCGATCTTGTTCGTCATCGGGTTCTATCTGGGGCTGCCCTTCCTCTTCATCTTTTTAGCGCGGTAACGCGGACCAGGAGGATACCAATGGCCGGACGATTCTTCGATGTGCTCCTGGGAAAGCAGACACTCCTCGACGACGCCCGCAACGAGACCATGCTCATGATCACCACCGATCGGCGCATGTTCGACCTGGTGCTCATGGCCGTCCGGGAGGAGGTGCATGACCACCTCCGCAGCCGCATCGCTGCCATGGACAAGGAGGTCAACGAGAAGCAGCGCGAGGTCCGTCGGAAGGTCTTCGCTCACTTGAGCATATCCCGAGGCAAGGACCTCCAGCAGGGCCTCGAGCTGATCACGGCCGTTATCGATCTCGAGCGGGTCGGGGATTACACCAAGAACATCGCAGAGCTGGTGGAGTTGATCCCCGGTGCCCTGAACTTCAGGGAGCAGCAGGAAGCCTTCGACAGGGTCGAGGCCCTGGTGACCGACGTCTTCGATCTGACCATGGACGCCTTCGTGCGAAGCGACCTCGCTGCGGCCCGGGAGGCCATGTCGCGGTACGACCAGCTCTCCATGATCTGTGACTCGACCCTGGAGACCATCGTCGGGGATCTCAAGAACACCGACAGCGTGGAGAAGCGCCTCGTTACGTTGGTGCTCCTGCTCCGTTACTTCAAGCGGGTGGGGGCCCACCTGAAGAACATCGCCTCGATCCTGGTGAACCCCTTCCACCGTATCGGCTATCGTTCCGTCTGACAGGTAATTTTTCCCATCACCTTCGCCACCGCCTCCAAGAGCTCTGTCGGCGTGTAGGGTTTACGCAGGTAGCGTGCATTGGTCCGGGAGGGGAGCCGGTCCACCGCGGATTCTCCGTATCCCGACGAGAGCAGGATGGGGAGGTCGTCCCGGCGATTGCGCAGCTCCCGGAAGGTCTCCACCCCGTCCATCCTCGGCATGGTGAGATCCAGGACCACTGCGTCGATTTCCGTCCTATGGGAGTCGAAGACCGCGAGGGCTTCCACGCCATCCTCCGCCTCGAGGACCTTATACCCCTCGTAGTCGAGGATCTCCGTGGCCGCCAAGCGGACCGTGTCATCGTCGTCCACTACGAGGATCGTCCCCCATGGGGGCGTGCTGGAGGCAACGGTGGGTTTCGGTGTCACTATGCTCTGCTCGTCCCCCCTCTGTGGGAAGAGAACCCGGAACGTCGTCCCCTCGCCGGGCGCGCTGTCCACCTGCAAGGCGCCGTCGTGGCCACGCACGATGCCGAGTACCGCGGCCAGCCCCAATCCCCGCCCGGTGAACTTGGTGCTGAAGAAGGGTTCGAACATCCGGCGGCGGGTCTCATCATCCATGCCACAGCCTGCGTCCTGTACCTCGACCCAGACGTAGGAACCCGGCGTGATTTCTTCCTCGGGCCAGGCCTTCGTTACATGCTCCGCGTCCAGCTCCATCACGCCGGTGCGCAGGTGGACCTGGCCGGCCTCGCCGCCGAGCGCATCAGATGCGTTGGTGAGGAGGTTCATCACCACCTGCCTCAGCTGGGTGGCGTCCGCCCGGATCGTCGGGAGGTCCTTCGGTAGATCGGTCACGAGCTGCGCCTTGGTCGATAGAACGGTCTGCAACAACTCAGACATCTCCCTGACCAGGGAGGACAGGTTCACGCTGGTGACCTGGAACTGTCCCCTTCCCGAGTAGGCGAGCATCTGTTCGGTGAGATCCGCGGCTCGTTTTGCGGCCCGCTCGACCTGGATCAATGGTCCGACCGCTGCAGAGCCGTGGGTCAAGTGTTTCTTGGCCATCCGGCGTTGGCCAGGACCCCGACGAGGAGGTTGTTGAAGTCGTGGGCGATCCCGCCGGCCAGGACGCCGAGGCTCTCCATCTTCTGACCGTGCTGGATCCGAGCTTCGAGCTGACGGCGTTCCTCTTCCGCGCGCTTCTCCTCGGTGATGTCATGGAAGAGGGTGACAAAGTAGCGCTTCTCCGGGCAGTACGCGAAGACCAGATACCAGCGGTCAAGCTCCTTGGAGTACTGTTCGAAGCGGACGCTCTCACCGGTCAGGGCGACACGGGCGTAGGTCTCAATCCAGCCGACGTCCCCGTCGTCGATGCCGGGGAGGACCTCGGTGACCCGCTTGCCCATGACTCGATCCCGCTGGAGCCCGGTCATCTCCTCGAACGCTGGGTTGATCTCATGGAACAGGTAGTCCACCGGGTGCCCGTCGTCATCCAACTGGATCTCGTGGAGCGCGAAGCCCGAGAGCATGTGCTTGAACAGGGAGCGGTACCGGGACTCGCTCTCCCGGAGGGCCTCCTCGATGAGCTTCCGCTCGGTTACGTCACGAAGGATCGCCTGGATGCGGTCCCCGCCGATCTTTTTGGCGCTGATCTCCACGTGGATCCGGGCGGTGTTCTTCTTCACCATTCGACGGACGATCGTGAGGGGCCGACCGGAGCGCAGGATCGCTACCTGGGATGAGAGGTCCTGCACCTCGTCGGGATGGAGCAGGTCAGCGAGGGAGCGCACATTCAGCTCCTCCTTGTCGTATCCCAGGAGCTCCTGGACACAGGAGTTCGTGCTGACGATGCCTCCGCCTATGTCCATGACCATCACGCCGTCGGGTGCCTGCTCCGTGAGCATGCGGAAGCGTCTCTCGCTCTCCCGAAGGGCCTCTTCTTACAGTCGTCGCTCGGTGATATCACGAATCGCGGCCACCCGAAGACGGCGCGACCCCTGGGTGTAGGTCTTTCCGCTGATCTCCACGGGAAACCTGTGGCCGTCGTGTCGGACCAGGTCTGCTTCGTGGGTGCCCTCGAACTCCATCTGGATCCTGTCCCGGACCTGGGAGCGGTACTCCGGCGCCACGAAGGAGAGGACCTCCCGGCCCAGGGTCTCTTCCGGGGTCAGGCCCACCATCTCTGCGAGGCGGAAGTTTACCTGCACAACCAGACCGTGTTCCTGGACAAGGATTCCCTCGAACGCCGCCTCGGCCAGGCGTCGGAAGCTCTCCTCCTGTTCGAGGCGGGACTGCTCAGCCAGCCGTTGGAGGGTGACCATGGTCCCGAAGGTGAGGGTCGACGCGGTGGCGACCAGGAGGGCGAGGGGGAACACAGGGAGGTCGACAGGGGAGAGCCCGGCAAATTCCGCGGCCACGGTCGACGCGACGAGGGTCAAGGTGAGCGACAGGGAGGCCAGGTGGACGCCGTATGAGAAGGCGATCCAGATCAGGGGGGGGAAGAGGAAGAAGAGGAGCGTCGCTCCCTCTGCTTCATCTAGTCCGAAGACCAGGAACAGGGCCGCTCCCAGGGCGAAGACCTGGGCTGCTATCTCGGCAGGGATGGGGAGCACGGGGAATGTCGTTTCGCTGTGTCCTCGATCGAAGAGGGCCACGCTGGTCCCCTCGAAGACCGGCGCTGCGACGAGGAGGACCGCTGGAACGGTGGCGAGCAGCCCCGCCGCACCTGCTGACCAGCGCATCTGGAGGTGCTCCAGCAGCTCCACTGCTCCCAAGCTCCAGACGACCTCGGGGAGGACGGCCATGGCAGCTGCTCCCAAAGGCGCGAGGAGGGTGACGAGCAGGAACCAGTTGAGCGTGCTGACGGTCCCGAAGCGCGGCGTTCCCCGGGCCAGCTTGCGGAGGGTCGCCGCGCCGATCGAGTAGAAGACGACCGTGGCTGCGATGGTCAGGATTGGCTCGATGGTCACCACCCCTGAGGAGAGGAGTTCGGGGATAGCGACCCTGAGGATCTCGGAGACCAGCACCAGGGGGACCCATCGAATTCCGCCGATGGCGACGAGCGCGAACCCCAGCGCCGGGGAGACGGCCCAGAATTCGGTCCATCGTCCAACGCGCTCACCGAAATCCAAAAGGGCCATGGCGGCAGCGAGGACGAGGTAGGCGGTTGCGAGTGGTCTCACCGTCTTGTCCTGGGTGCTCATTGCGCGGAGTCTCCACCCTGGGCCGGCTCCAGCGCATCCATGGCCGCCGCGGAGGACCAGAAGACGGGGAGACCCAGCCTGTCCGCCGTTGCCTTGACGAAGCGCATGGCCCTGCGGCTGGAGATCCGGAGCCACCGGCTGCCCTGCGGGTCCCAGGGGGGCGCGGCCGGCGTGGTCAGCAGCCGCTGCCAGATGGGCTCCTCCTCGAAGCCTTCGAGGAAACGGGTCGAGTCGGGCCAGGTTGCGTGGATATACAGCGGGCCAGGGATCACGCCGCGGACCCCCGCCTCCCCGGCCGCCTCGAGGACGCGTACCAGCTCCCCCTGGGGGACCCCTGGGATCATGGGCCGCAGGGCAAGCAGCACGGGGATCCCTACGGATTGGAGCCGAGCCATGGTCTCCACCCGTTCGGCCGGCGCGGGTGCATTGGGTTCCAGTCGGGGCGCGTTGTCCCAGGAGGTAAGGGTCACGAGGACGCTGAAGACCCGGTTGTCCACAGCAAGGCCCCGGGCGAGTTTCCCCAGGGCGGCGAGCTGTGCCTCGTCAATGGTCGACTTTGTCTGGATGTTCAGGTTTGCGCCCAGGGGGGCCAGGGCCTCGAGGAGCGGCAGCGTCCGGTCCCAGGAGGCCAGGGGGTCTCCGTCGTAGCCCACCTGGAAGGTCCTGATACGGTGCCGGGGCTGGAGCCGGCGGATTTCCCCAAGCAGCTCGTCCAGGGACCATGTGTGGGACCGAAAACCCTCGAACTCGGTGTAGCAGTACTTGCAGCCGAAGGGGCAGAGGGCTCCGACGGGCACCAGGAGGCGCCCCTTTTGCGGCTTGAGCCGGAAGGGAGGGTTCGCAGCAGGCTGGTGTCCTGGTGTCACCGGTGTCCCTCCCATTCGTCCAGGAGCCGCGCCAGGAAGTCCTCGACATACCGGTGTCGTGCGTCCCCGACCGCGCGCGCCGCGTCGGTGTTCAGGAGGTCCCGCAGGTGGAGGATCTTCTCGTAGATGTGGTTGACGCTGGTCCCCACGTGGGCTTTGTACGCCTCTCCGTCCATGCCCAGGGCCGGCGCCTCGGCGGGATCGTGGATCGTCCGCCCCCGGGAGCCCCCGAACGCGAAGAGCCGGGCCAGCCCCATAGCGCCCAGTGCGTCGAGGCGATCCGCGTCCTGGACCAGCTGGGCCTCTATGCTGTCCGGCCGTGGTTGGTCCACGCTCTTGAAGGAGACCTGGCGGATGCAATCAAGGATCTTGTCCGAGAGCTCCGCGGGGACGCGGGTCTCTTGCAGCCACGCCTGGGTCTTTCCCTCCCCGGCTGCGTCGTCGGGTGGACACCGCTTCCAGTCATCCACGTCATGAAGCAGCGCCGCCAACTCCACCGCCAGGGTGTCCGCGCCCGGGGTCTCGGCGGTCATCCGCCGTGCCAGGGCCCAAACTCGCTCCGAGTGGTGGTGGTCGTGCCCGCTTGCGTCCTCTCCCTGGTCGATCCGCACGAACTCACGTGCGGCATCGATCCAACCGCGCTGTACGTCGGTGAGCTCCGAAGACCCTCCCCCCTTGTTGGGGGAGGTGCCCGAAGGGCGGAGGGGGGACGAGCTCGGCAGAGACCACCAACGTCGCCCCAGCTCCTCACCGCGTGCAACCAGCCCCTCCAGACTCCCCGAGTTCTGCACCGCTTCGAAGCGCTCGCCCTCGGCCAGCGAAGCCGCCAAGCGCAGGCCCGCCGCCGAGAGCTCGTGCAGTCCACCCCCTGCCGGGCCCAGGAGGCCGAAGTCGTCCTCCGGCACCGCGTCCCGGCGGACCGCATTGACCCCGGCCCGGATCTCGGCCGGCCGATCCACCCACACCAGCCGGACATGGGGGAGGAGGCCTTCTCGCTGGATACGTGCCAGGACATCGTCGAGGGTCTGGTCCAGCCAGCGGTAGGCCGACTCGCCGGACCAGTCCGGGTCCTCGGAGAAATCGACGCGCCGGCCCGTGGCCCACTCCGCCAGGAGGACACCTTCCTCCGCGTCTCGCACATGGGTGCGCATTCGATCGACGAGCGAGTCGTACGCGTGGACCAGGTAGTAAGCATCGAAGAGGCCCACCCGGGTGTCGAGGCCGGGGATGTCGCCGGGTTGGTTGCGCCGGACCTCGCCGTGGCAGGACTCACCGGCCAGGCAATCCCGGATCACGGCTGCGTGGATCTCCTCCCGGTCGGAGATGAGCGACGACGTTTTGCCCTGGGTTACGAGACCTGCGTGGATCCCATCGAGGAGGGTGGTCTTCCCCGCAGCCACGCCGCCCGTGACGACGACGATCATGGCCCGCCGTCGTTCCGAACGGAGAGGACGGAGAAGTCCCGCACCAGGAGGTGGAGGAGGTCGGTGTTTACGTAGCACGCGACGGCCGCTACCGGCCCGCCATGGGTGGCGGAGTACAGGAAGTAGAGCTCCTTCATGTGGTCCCGCTGGAGGTCGCTCAAGCGTCCGGGGTCTACGCCCCGTTGCGAGAGTTCGTTGACCACCGCGCCGAGGGCCGGTGTGATCGAGGACACGGTCAAGAGGGTGGCCCCGGTGACCAGGTCGTCCACGCCGCACCGTTCCAGGAGGGCGACGAGGGGGCTCTTTGGGTACTCATTGGTGAGTTCACCCTCGAGGATCGGCACCGCATCCGGGCCGAGGAAGAACGCGACGCACTCCAGGAGCGCGACCTCACGGGTGCCGTCCTGTCCGGGGAGGGTTCGGACCCGGACGAGGTGGTAGACCGGCGCTTCGAGCGCCGGCACCCCATCCTCCGCAGCGCCCTCTCCTTGTCGGAGTCGGGAGAAGCTGCATGCATCGTCAGCGGTGAACCAGGGACAGGCCGTCAACCCGTCGGCCACGGACGCCTCGACAGGTCCTGACGCGACGATGAGGTCCTCCACGTCCGGAAGCTGGTTGGTCATGCTGAAGGTGTAGTCCATGCGGAACCGGTCAGCGGGGAGGACCGACCGTGTGTTGATGATCCGGTACGGTGAGTTCGGGACCGCCTCGACGAAGCCCTTTCGGGACAGGGTTCCCAGGGCTTCGGAGACCACGGGCTTGCGCGCGCGGAAGCCTTCGGCCGCCGCGGCGATGCCGATGACGTCGTCCTGGCTGAAGCCTTGGCTGCCTTGCCGGAAGGCCCAGCGGAAGATCTCCTCTACTTGCGCAGCACCCGGTTTCTGTGAGGGGAAGTTGTTCCCGTTGCGCTTATACGCGTTGCGCAGCTCGATATACTTTTCCGGGTGATCCTCTCGATGCCTCGCCATCTGGGCCCCTTGTCGTCGTGGTGACGTGCCTGTTGGTCACTGATTCCGGACATATCAGATTCCGGTTTGACAAGCAACGGACTGATTGGCTATAGTGTGCACGAATCGAGCGTTAGAATATTCGACTGAGCGAAAAAGAGGGGGGCTGGATGAGGCTGAGACAAGTGTTGCTGCTTGGGATCATCTGCACCGTGTTCTTGCCGGGCGCTCCATCTTCGGGCTCCGAAGGGTTGCCGAACGCCCGACTGCTGGGGACCTTCCAGTTGTCCTACGAGGAGGGTCGGCCGGTGGTGAGTGGGACGCTCTACGCTCTGGACCGGGACAGCGCGGTGGACTGGTTCAGGGTCGAGACAGGGAGCGAACCACTGTTGGCCTCCACGTCTCCTCTCGAGATGATCATTCGAATCGAGACGGACGGCGACGCGCCCCACCGGATCTGCCACCGGAGGACAGGCGGCGCCGACCATAAGCGGCTGACCTGTGCCGACGGATCCCAACTCCGCACGCATTGGGATCCGTCCACAGGGCCGGTCAGGAGCATCCAGGTCTTTCTGCCGACTCAGGGGGGGGTCCTCCACCCCCCCGAGTCCATCGCCGTGATCCTCCTGTCCGGCTCAGCCGCCCCCCTCTTCGAGATCCACATTCCCTATGCCGATACAATCACCGCTATCGCAGGCGCCGATCTCTGATACGCTCACATCTATCGCCCCGAATCGATGAATAGAGCAACCGCAACAAGCCAATGGCTTCGTTGCCCCTTCGACAGGCTCAGGGCAGGCTTTCGCCGTCGCCGATCCGAGCCGGGGAGCCCGCGACCCGGACTCTCGCTCCGCGGGAGAGGCGTGGACACCGTCTATCATCGGTAGGTTCTTGACACCCTGACTTCACCGGAACGATAGTAAGGGCAGTCAATCCATGGATATAGTTGGGGAAAAATATCATGAAAGCACATCAGTTTATCCTTCGGTCGGTCGGCCTCGTCGGGATTTTCGTGCTAACGATTGGCTGCGGCACCGGAGGTACGACAATCTGGGGTGGTGACGACCTCAACGGCCAGCAGGATCTGACTACCAGAGGCGACGAATCGTGCCAGCCGTCATGCGAGGGAAAGCAATGCGGCGACGACGGCTGTGGGGGCGTCTGCGGTGATTGTGGGGACGGAACGGACTGCAAGGACAATGCCTGTGTCGAGTTCCAGAGCCCGGAGCAGTGCCTCGGGCTGGACGAGCCGAGTGCGGCTGATTGCGGCGACATCACCTACGAGGGATGCTGTGACAACATGGGTTGGGTTCTCTTCTGCCAGGGAGGCGCCCTCTACTGTCTCGACTGCAACGAGAGCGAGGGCAGGTGCGGTTGGAAGCTGGAAGATTCTTCCTACTACGACCTGTAGGACGGACGGAGCGGATTCATGCGAAGAGTTCCTGTGCGTGTATGAACTGCTGTCCCCGGAGGATCTGGTTATCGAGGAGTGCACTTGCCAGGCCAATGAGGACTGCGCGGAGCTCGAGAACGACGCCCTGTGCAATGGCATGCTCTACTGCGATCTGGAACTTGAAGTCCCGGTGTGCAAGGTGGACCTGGAGACGATCGTCGAATGCGATGATGGAGTATTCTGCACATCGGACACCTGTGATGCGGTCGAAGATTGTGTGTTCACCCCAGACGATGGAGCCTGCGATGACCAGGTGACCTGCACAGCGGACACCTGCGACCCGGTTGAAGGTTGTGTGCTCACGCCCGACGAAGGAGCCTGCGACGACCAGGTAGGCTGCACCGCTGATGTCTGCGACCCGGTCCTGGGCTGCGTGTTCACACCCGACGCCGGTGCCTGCGACGACCAGGTGGCCTGCACAGCAGACACCTGCGATCCGGTCGCTGGTTGTGTGTTCACAGCCGGGGACGGACTCTGCGATGACCTGAACGACTGCACCCAGGATGTGTGTGATCCTGCTCAAGGCTGCCTGAACGACGCGCTGGCCGACGCCGAACCCTGTGGCGATGTCCCCGGTGAACAATGGTGCTACCAGGGCGAATGCTGCACCCCGGTCTGCCAGGACAAGGACTGTGGGGATGGCGGCTGCGGCGCTGCTTGCGGGACGTGCGGCATGAACGAGACGTGCAGCGACACCGGCCTGTGTGAATGCACGTTCAGCGAATGTGGTTCAGCGTGCTGCGATGAGTCCGAGGTCTGCCATGGGAGCGACTGCTGCCTCCCCGATTGCCTGGACAAGGAATGTGGTGACGACGGCTGCGGGGGCAGTTGCGGACCCTGTGACGAGGGAGCGAGCTGCCAGGCCGGGCAGTGCAAGGTCGAATGTGGTGACGACCTATGTGGCGCGGGCGAAGACCAGTGCAACTGCCCGAATGA
>CAZNWW010000017.1:18600-18883 GCA_964576155.1 uncultured Myxococcales bacterium
GATGTGGGGGCTGCTGCGACGCCGCGGAGTGCAAGACCGGGGACACGGTGAGCTACTGCGGCAGCGGCGGCGGAGCATGCGATGCGTGCAGCGACGGCGAGGTATGCGAGGCGGGGAATTGCGCAATCCCCGGTACATGGACCGACCCAACGTCTGGTCTGATGTGGCAGAATCCGCCTCTTTCGTGGCAAATGGAATTGCATTATTTGGGTGGAGAGGGGTGGACATATTGCACAGATCTGGACTTGGGTGGTTACACCGATTGGCGTTTGCCGACGGTCGG
>CAZNWW010000018.1:0-12144 GCA_964576155.1 uncultured Myxococcales bacterium
GGTCTTCCTGGCCAGCCGGAAGGCCATCCAGGTGTAGATCAGGTCGCCGACCAGGACCCCCAGCGCTGTCCCCGGCACCATGCGGCTGAAGAATACGTCCGATGGAAACCCCGCGCCGGCCAGGAGGACCCAGAGCAGGACCAGGTTCGTGACGTTGTCGAGCATGAGCCCGAAGAACGCGTTGAGATCCCCCCACGCGGCCCATCTGTACCGAAACGGTCCAGGGGTGATTCGCTCCTCCACGGTGCCCTCCTCTGGTCTTCCTTGTCGCAGTGTAGCAGCCTCGTGTGGTGGGCTCGACAATTTCTTGAGGCAGCGCTTGACAGCGATGACGGAGGCCGATAGAACTCCGGTAATTAAAGTCTGGACGCCGGGGGGGCGCACGCCTTTCCGATCAATGCACGGGGGTTTCGGATGCACAAGATTCTTCACAAGGAGACCCTGGGACCGAACGTCCATCGGTACCGCATCGAGGCCCCGGAGATTGCGAAGCGCCGCAAGGCCGGGCAGTTCGTGATCATCCGCGTGAACGACCAGGGGGAGAGAATCCCTCTGACCATCGCGGGCGGCGATCCTGTAGAGGGGAGCATCACTCTCATCGTCCAGGCCGTAGGCAAGACAACCATGGAGCTGGCCGACATGCAGGTCGGGGACAGCATCCCCGACGTGGTCGGACCCCTCGGACTGCCCACCCACATCGAGAAGGTCGGTACGGTCCTCATCGTGGGCGGCGGCATCGGCATCGCGCCGATCTACCCGATCACCCAGGCCCTCAAGGCCGCAGGGAACCACATCATCACGATCCTTGGCGCCCGCTCGAAGGACCTCCTCATCATGGAGGAGGACATGAAGGCCGTGAGCGACGAGTTCATCGTCATGACCGATGACGGCTCGTACGGCACCAAGGGACTGGTCACCGACGGCATAAAGATGGTGCACGGGCGGGGCGACGAGGTGGCCGAATGTGTGGCCATCGGTCCGCCGATAATGATGAAGTTCGTGAGCCTCCTGACCAAGGAGCTGGGCATCCCCACCGTGGTTTCCCTCAATCCGATCATGATCGACGGGACGGGGATGTGCGGCGGCTGCCGGGTCACCGTGGGCGGGAAGACCCAGTTCGTCTGCGTAGATGGGCCCGAGTTTGACGGCCACCAGGTGGACTTCGACGAGATGATGAAGCGTCTGGGCATGTACCGTGAGCACGAGTGCCGCGCCGTGGATCGGTACAAGGAAGCGAACCCGGAGCGTAACAAGAACGTGGATCTCTAGCGGAGGGGACGGCGATGAAGGCAAAGGAACGGCTACAGATTCCACCGCAGGACATGCCTGAGCAGGACGCGAAGGAGCGGGTCAAGAACGTCAAGGAGGTGCCCCTCGGGTACACGGTGCTCCAGGCGTTGGAGGAGGCCAAGCGCTGCCTCCAGTGCAAGAAGCCCTTCTGTATCGGCGGCTGCCCCGTCGGGATCGACATCCCCGGGTTCATCCAGGCCATCGAGGACGAGGACTTCGCCGGCGCGATCTCGATCATCAAGCGCTCGAACCTCCTCCCCGCGGTCTGCGGTCGGGTCTGCCCCCAGGAGGAGCAATGCCAGATCGTCTGCACCGTGGGCAAGTCCCTCAAGGACCAGAGTAAGGCTGTGTCCATCGGGCGCCTCGAGCGCTTCGCAGCGGATTGGGAGCGGGCCCAGGGCGTACCGCCCAGGCCCGAGATAGCGCCGGCGACGGGGAAGACGATAGCGATCGTGGGCGCGGGCCCCGCAGGGCTCACCGTGGCCGGCGACATGGTCAAGCTCGGCCACGACGTCACGGTCTTCGAGGCCCTGCACAGGCCCGGCGGCGTGCTGGTCTATGGGATCCCCGAGTTCCGCCTCCCCAAGGAGATCGTCTACAAGGAGGTCGAGTTCCTCGAGTCCCTCGGGGTGACCTTCCGATACAACGTGGTCATCGGCAAGACCATCCCCATGCAGGAGCTGGCCGCGGACTTCGACGCTGTCTTCGTGGGGACCGGCGCGGGGCTCCCCCGGTTCATGAACATCCCCGGGGAGAACCTCCTGGGGGTTTATTCGGCCAATGAGTACTTGACCCGTGCGAACCTCATGCGCTCCTACGAGTTCCCCGATAACTCCGACACCCCGATCTTCCGCGGCAAGAAGGTCGCGACGGTCGGCGGCGGCAACGTGGCCATGGACTCGGCGCGCACCGCGCTGCGCATGGGCGCTGAGCGCTCGATCATCTGCTACCGCCGCTCCGAGACCGAGATGCCCGCGCGGCTCGACGAGATCCACCACGCGAAGCAGGAGGGCATCGAGTTCCAGCTCCTCCGCAACCCCCTCCGGGTCCTCGGTGATGACGACGGCTGGGTCAAGGGCCTCGAGCTGATCCGTATGGAGCTGGGGCCGCCGGATGATTCCGGCCGCCGCCGCCCGGTCCCCATCGAGGGCTCCAACTTCATCGAGGACGTGGACGTGGTGGTCATCGCGATCGGCAACAGCCCTAATCCGCTGATCCCCCAGACCTGCTCAGACGTCGAGGTCAACCGTTGGGGCGGTGTCGTGGTCAACGAGAAGACCCAGCAGACCTCCATGAAGAACGTGTTCGCCGGCGGCGACATCGTCCTCGGCGCCGCCACGGTGATCCTGGCCATGGGCGAGGGCCGGCGCGCCGCAGAGGCCATGCACGAGTACGTCATGTCCGGCGACTGGGACGGCCTCGAGGCTCGCGTCGTTCCCGCCGAGGACTGATCCCCCGCCGAGGACCGATGATCCCCGCCGAGGACCGATGATCCCCGCCGAGGACCGATCCCGGACCGTGCGTCCACAACACCGGCCTGTTATCCTGTCATCCTGAGCGACTGAAGGGAGTCGAAGGACCTCAGGCATGGTAACCCTCAAGCACATCAACCTCCTGTTCCTGCTCCTCATCTTTGCAGCATCCTGCGCGTCGAGCCCCCCTGAACGCCCTGTACGGATCCTGGATTTGAACGTGCCCGTCTCCGGCGCAGTCGAGACAATCCAGGCGCCCGACCGCCCCGGCGGCCTCGTCGCCCGAGTCCCCACCTCCGGCGCCTTCGACGCGCTGGTGCTGGGCGAAGAACTCTACTACAAAGGCGAGCTCGACGCGGCGGCGCAGCGCCTCGATGCGGCCTTCACCCTCCTGGAGGGGCGTCCGGAGTGGCTCCCCGCGGATGGAGAGCAGCGCGGCGCGGTATATCGACGTCTCCTCGCCCTCTACAGGCTCCGTGTCGAGCGCGGCGGCGATGGAAGGGGCCTCGCTGACTGGCTGGCCCTGCACCTCACGGACCAGGACCCTTCGGTGCTCAGCGTCCCCCCCATGGTGGAGGCAGCGCTCAGCGGACGGCGGGACGCGGTCCGGACCGTCACGGCCCTGCTGTCGGTGGAGGTGCGGGACCCGCTGGAGTGGGAGGTGTACGTGGATGGACGCCGGGTGGGGGCCGCTCCCCTGCGTCGGATCGAGCTGCCCGCCGGGCTTCACGCGGTGGAGGTTCGGCGGGGGGACGAGGCGTCCTGGGTACGGCACCGGGTCTTCGCGGGCGACGACAACCGAATCATCGTTGAGCCTGCGCTGGACCGAACCCTGGTTATCGAGGAAGGGCGGGCTGCTGCCCTGGACGGCGACGCAGCGCTGCCCCTGAAGATCCGAGCCGCAGGTTGGCTGGCCACGGCCGCCGCTGCGGACGCCGCGCCTGTGTTCGAGGACGATCCCGAGGATCTCCTCCTCGTGGTCCCGGGTGGCGGCTTCGTCCGCCCCCTCCCGGACGGTCGATTGACCGCAGATTCCCTGCGGCCACCGGGCCGCTGGCGGCCATGGACCGCGCTGGGTCTTGGCCTGGGCGCGGTCGCCGCCGGCACCGTCGCCGCGGTCCTCGCCGGGCTCAGGAACCAGGAGGTCCGTGACCTCAACGCGTCCCCCTACCACGATTCTCGGCCCCGGATCCGCCGCCTCGAGGCAGGCGCCTGGGGCGCGCTGGGCGCGGCGGTTGGCCTCTCCCTCGGCGCTGGCGGTGTCGGCCTCTGGCATCTCCTCGACAAGGGCCACCCAGCGCTCAGTGACCTCCCTCCCATCGACTGACTGGTGTTCGTCACAGCAGTGGCTTCAACCGCGCCGCCAGGACCCGAGTCTGGTCCGCGCCGGCCTCTCCTGTGAGGTGATAAGTGGAGTTGAAGAAGTCCCCCGGGGGGTGGAAGCCCTCCGCAGGTCGGTTGAGCACCGGGATCTCCAGGGCCTCTCTCAGGCGTGCATCCACCCGCGCCAGGTCGTCTCGGTACGGTTCTGCTCGCTCCGCGGGCACGGAAGGATGGAAGAGCATCACCCGGACTCCCCGGGTAACCGCCGCGTCCCTGAACTTGTCGAGGCGGTCCACCGTCCGCTCCAGGTCATCATCGGAGAACCGCAGCACGAACTGCTCGTCGCCATACCCGGGCGGGTCCATGTCGTAATGCGCCACCACGTCCCCGTGCGCGTTGCATGCGTCCCGTCGATAGGGGGCTACGCTCTCGGGCCATTGCCCCTTCAGGCGCCGCTTGACGGACCGCCGCAGGGCGTGGCGCAGGAAGAGGTGCCCGTCGTCAATGAGTCGCTTCCATTCACCCCCGCCGGTGAAGCGCGCCGCGGTGAGATCGCTCTCCAGGGTGCGCCAGAGGGTCAGCCCCAGGGCTGTGTCCTTTCCCAGGAGGACCTGGTATTCCAGGGAGAGCACCAGGATGTCCCCCTCCCGGGCAAGATGCAGGGCCTCCTGGAGGCGGAACTCCATGCCCTGTGATCCCTGCCCGCCGAGGTTGATCACCGGGCGACCGAGGGCCGTCTCCAGGGCAGGGGAGTGGAACCCGAACGCGACGCTGGAGCCCCCCACGAGGAGGATCCGCGATCCCTCGATGTCGACGGCCCGTCGGCGCTTGTCGAGGCCCGCAGCGAGGTAGCCGGTAGTCTCGGGCCGATAGGTAGCCAGAAGGGCCGCCAGGAGGATCCCCTGGAGGAGGGTGAAGAGGAGGACCTTTCGGACGAAATCACGCATCACGTCCTCCTCAGAACTGGAAGTAGATGAAGGGATTGCTCTTTGGGGGCGTGAGATAGAGCGTCCCCCAGAGCAAACCGGTGTAGAGAGCCCAGCGCAGGCCACGGGGCCAGCTCCGGATCGCCTCGAAGGGGTGGGCCCGGCGGCGGGTCGTCCACTCGACGATGACCAGGGCCACGATGCAAAAGACAGCGAGGGCCGCGTCGGCCTTGTGAAGCCCCGTTGGCGTCCAGGCCCCGAGGCGGAATGAATCCGTAGCGATCGTACCGAGGATCCCGAGGGCCTGGGTGAGGTCCTTTGCGCGGAAGAAAACCCAGGCCAGGGTCACCACGGCGAATGTCGCCACGGTCTTGAGGAGCGCCTGGGGGGCGGGCCAGGTCCCCTCGCCCAGGGGCACGTCTGTGCCCTTCCGGGTGCGCCGGTTCTTGGAGAGCACCTCCGGCAGGACCCCTGCGCCATTGATCCCGCCCCAGATCACGTAGTTCCACGAGGCGCCGTGCCAGAGACCGCTCAGGAGGAACGTGACCATGACGTTGATTGCCCGCCGGGACTTGCCGGCCCGCCCTCCTCCGAGGGGGATGTACACATAGTCCCTGAACCAAGTGGATAGGGAGATGTGCCACCGGCGCCAGAACTCTCCGAGGCTCTGGGAGAGGTACGGGTGGGCAAAGTTCCGCATGAGGTCCACGCCGAAGAGGCGGGCCGTCCCGATGGCGATGTCCGAGTAGGCCGAGAAGTCACAGTAGATCTGGAAGGCGAAACAGATCGTGGCGAACGCGAGCTGCGGCCCGGTGAATCCGTCGGGAGTGGTGTAGACCTTGTCCACCACCTGCGCCAGCTGGTCCGCTATGAGCATCTTTTTTATTACGCCCCACAGCATCTGTCGTGCGCCGTCCTCGGCCTTCTTCACGTCGAAGCGCCGGGTTGCCTGGAACTGCGGCAGCAGGCGCTGCCCGCGCTCGATGGGGCCGGCCACGAGCTGTGGGAAGAAGGACAGGTAGGTTGCATAGTCCAGCAGGGACCGGGCCGGAGGCAGGCGGCGTCGGTAGACGTCGATCACGTAGGACATGGTCTGAAAAGTGTAGAAGCTGATCCCCACCGGGAGGATCACCTTGAGCGTGCTCGGGTGGAACACCCAACCGACCTCGGCCGCTGCTGCCTGCGCGCTGTCGATGAAGAAGTTGAAGTACTTGAAGTAGCCCAGGATCCCGAGGTTGACGCCGACGCTCAGGGCCACGAGGGCCTTCCGTGCCCGGGGGGCCTCGGCCCGGTCCAGCGCCCGGCCTATGTTGAAGTCCACCAGGGTGGAGACCAGCATCAGTCCGCAGAAGCGCCAGTCCCACCAGCCGTAGAACAGGTAGCTCGCGAAGAGCAGCACCCCGTTTTGTCGCTTGCGATCCGATGAGGACCAGTGCAGCAGGAACACCAGCGGCAGGAAGAGCATGTAGGTGAGGGAGGTGAACTTCAACGCGACGGCCCGATCCCGATGTTTCGGGGCATGGTAGCACGAAACGTGGGAAGGGCCACCCGTCGGCGGTGGTCAGATATGCTGATTCAGTACAGGCTCGGGATGCGGCGGGCCGCCATGAACCGGTAGCCCCCGGGCTTCTCCACCTGCTGGCGGAGGGTCACGCGAAACACCTCATCCGACGGCGACGGGTAGGTGACCTCCACGTCCTGTGCATCACGACCTCCCATTGCCTGAACTTGTCCCGCAACATAACGACAGAGCAGAACGAATACAACATGCTGACGGGTAGTGACAACCATGGGAACGGAATCCCCATTCCTGTTGACACCATTCGGTTCCCGGGTATATTTGCTCCCCTGCGCGGGGCGTAGCGCAGCCTGGTAGCGCACTTGCTTCGGGAGCAAGGAGTCGCTGGTTCGAATCCAGTCGCCCCGACTCGATAAAGGCCGCCTTCGGGCGGCCTTTTCTCGTCTGGGGCTCCTTCCTTCGAACCAGCGAGACAGATCGGGGTGAGTCGCTGGTGGCTGATCTCTATTGACCACCGGGTGTAGGTCGGTGTTTGGGAGTTCGGTCAGCGCCTCGGCCTACGGCCGAGGTCGAATCCAGAGTGGGCCTCGGTATTCACTGGAATCCGGACCGGGAGCACCTTGACCGGTCTTTTACTACTGTGGCTGTGTACTCGGCTCTGGAGCCTTTGGCTTGGCCGTCGGAGAGGGTCCGGAGAAGATTGGTTCAGCTTGGTAGACCTGCTTCATGTTCATGATTCTCGGGTACTTCAGGCGGTCCTCGGGGTACCTTTTCAACTCCTCGAGGATCTTGCTGGTCCATTCGCTTGTGATTCCCAGCCGCGTGGCATTCTTGATCGCCCAGTACCACGTTGTGTGGGCCTTGTCCTGGTATCGGATGCCCAGGTCGTCGATCCGTATCCTGTGCTCCTCGATGCGCCCGACGGACAAGCCCTTGGGAACGGGCATCTCGGAGACCACCGTAGCGAGGTGCATGGAGAGCATGCCGGCGCGATAGAACGCTGCGATACTCCATTCGTATGCTTTGTACTTCGTGTGGAGTGCCAGGAGGGCCTCCACCAACTCCTCGTGGTCCTTCTTCAACTCCTCGAGCTGCCTCTCCTGGGTTTTCGGGTCGCTGGTCTCTATCGTCCACGAGGGAAGCCTGATATGGACGCTCCAAGAGCCAAAAAGCGGCCTCCGCGGCCCGGGCGGCGTTTTTTGTCTCGGGCTCCAGTCCCCCCTCGTCGAACGCGTCCCGTACCGTTGTGTAGTGGCGCATTGCCTGTCGTTCTTTGCCAGCGCCTCGGGCCAGGTTCCCCACCACGAGGGCTGCCTCCATGGTGCCGGCGACCCACTCCGGGGACTTGGAATAGCGCTCGAGGAAATCCCCGTACGCAACCGCCATGGATTTGCCTAGTCCGGCCCGCTTATAGAGACGCGGGATGAGGAGGCGGAGCTTGGGCTCGAACCGGCTGTCTGGAAACTGAGCAAGGTACTCCTTGAGCGTCTCCGCCGTGCCCGCATAGTCTTGATCGTTCTCCTGCAGGGACGCGGCCTCCAGGAGGGCCTCTTTGCAGTACTGGGACTTCGGGTAGTCACGCACCAGGCGCTTGAAGGTCCGGGTGGACCGCTCGAAATCGAAGAAGAGCTTATAGTTTCGGGCGAGATGGTGCATGGCCAGCTCCCGATATTCTGAGTCCTCGAAGCGCTTTTCGTTTACAATGCGGCAGTAGATGCTGGAGGCCTTTTCATAGTGCTGTACGGTCTCGTAGGCCTTGGCTGCGCTCAAGAGCGCCAGGTCCGCTTCGCTGAAGTCTGGACTCTCGTCGACGAGAGCCTCCAACTCGACAGCTGCGTGAAAGTAGAGCTTTCGCGCCTCGTCCTGCCGAGCAGGGTCCCTGAGAGCTGCTTCCCCCTGCTCCAGAAGTTTGTTGGCACGTAGGAAACGTACCCCCATGCGTGATCGCCTTGGATTTGATGGAGGGCATGGTGGATCGGGGTCACCTATTCCGGAGTTTTCCATTTCGTGGGCGATCCGTTCCTGCATTTCAAGGTCGTTGCGGATCATGGCCATGCGGATGAGATCCAAGTAGGTGTAGGCAATCAGCAGTTTGTAGTCCGGGTGCTCCTCCAGGACCTTGCGGAGCCTTCCCCTGGCCATGTCGAAGTGTCCGTAACGATAATATACTCGGGCTATCAGGTATGAGAGGCGCCCGGAAAAGTCCTTGTTCTTGGGGCGTGTCAGTCCGAGTTCGAGATACCTCTCAGCGTCTCGTTGCCAAGTCCGGACAGGCTCCGGGATGGCCGCCGGTACAACGCTGACGAGCTTGGTCGGGTCCTCTTCGTCGATCTCGCCGATCTCGCCCAGGATTGTATGTTCAGAGGTGTCTAACAGATTCGTAGGGATGTCCCCGTCTCCCGCCTCTGCGAGGGCCACTATCCGTGCCTGCCGGGCCTGTATGGCCAAGTAGGCTCCCTCTTCATGGAGCGGACTCTCCCCCTGTCCGCCGCCAGATTCCCTGATGATGGCCCAATGCTCTGCGGCCTTCTCGAAGTCTTCGAGACCAAAAAAATAGGCATGCGCCAGTTGATTTCGCTTCTGCAACGCATGTGTCGAGTCCGAGAAGATATCGAAGTAGGCCCGATAGGCGTCCACCGTCCGGCGGTACCAGGGGCGGGCCGCGTCCTGACCCTCGTCTTTCCTCACCTGCTGCGCCTTCTCATGGAGGATCTCCGCCTGGGTAATGAGGTTGCGCTCGATCAGCCCCTCCATGACCACCTCGTCGACGAGGCGGAGGAGGGTGTGCGCTGGATCCTTCGGACGGTCGGTCTCTGGCGGCTGAGCTGACACTGTCCCTGGTGGGTTGAAAATGAGGACCAGAGCTATGACCGTTATCTTCAACCCCTGACCTCTGACCAACTGTTCGTGGGCTTCTCCTCCAGGCTATTGGAATCCAGCTTGGATCACAAGACGACCATTCCCTCGCCCGTCGCGGTCGCAGATCCCTGGTATCCCGCTGTTTTTTTGACGATCACGGGGTGCGACAATAGACTGCGGCTGGAGGAGGTGCACCCGAAATGATCCTGTTTACCCGGGTAGCGAAGCGGTATCCCCAGGGCGTCGAAGCCTTGAACGGGGTGACGTTTCACCTGGAGAAGGGATCCTTCCTCTTCGTGACCGGCCCCAGCGGCGCCGGCAAGACCACCCTGGTGAAGATAGTCCTCGGCATCGAGCGGCCCACGGAGGGATCGGTGATCGTCGCGGGACGGAACGTCTCGGCCCTGCGGGGCTCAGCCGTGCCCTATCTTCGCCGCAACATCGGCGTGGTGTTCCAGGACTTCAAGCTCCTGGAGAGTCGTACGGTCTTCCAGAACATCGCTTTGGGCCTGGAGATCCTGGGGTGGAGCCGCCGTGACATCCGCACCCGGGTGGGGCAGCTCCTGGAGCGCCTCGGTCTCGAGCGCCTGGCCACTCATCGCCCCTGTGAGATCTCGGGCGGAGAGCAGCAGCGGGTGGCCATCGCCCGCGCCCTGGTGAACAATCCCCCGATCCTCGTCGCAGACGAGCCCACCGGCAGCGTGGATCCCGACCTCGCAGTGGAGATCATGGATCTCCTCGTGGACGCGCAGCGCAAGGGCACCACTGTCCTCGTGGCGACCCACAACCTCGGCCTCATCGAGCGCTATGACATGCCCCGGCTCTACCTGGAGCGCGGGCAGGTCGTGGACGGGTGGCCCGGCGCGTCGGGAGGGGGTGGCCATGCTGTTTCTTGAGCGCCCATGGTATTTCCTGCGCCGCGGCGCCGCGAACCTGATCCACGCGCCGGTGCTCACCGTGATCACGGTGCTCACCGTCGGTATCTCCCTGGTCCTGGTAGGCTTCCTGGCGTTCCTCCTCGTCGAGGCGGATCGCCTCCTCGAGGAGACTACCGGCGGCTTCCAGATGACCATCTACCTGGAGTCGGACCTCTCGGTGCAGGAGGGGGAGGAGCTGGCCGCGGTGGTCCTCGATCAATGGCCCGAGGTGAGCCGCGCCGTGGTGTTCAGCGCGCCCCAGGACTTCGAACGGAACAAGGCCCTCCTGCCCCCGGAGATCCTCCAGGGTCTGGAGGAGGACCTGATCCCCGCGCAGCCTTACATGGAGGTCACCACCGACATCCGGAAGCTCCACGGGGAGAAGCTGGACCAGATGGTCGGCTGGTTCCGAAGCCTCGAGCAGGTGGAGGGCGTTGACGAGATCCTCATGGGCTCCGAGAAGCTCCGGGTCGCGTTCACCCTCCTGGAGAGCTTCCGGTTCGTCGCCGCGGTCATCGCGATCGTGGTGGTCATGGCGGCGCTCTTCTTTGTCCTCGCGACCATCCGTCTCTCCGCCCACGCACGAAGGGACGAGATCGACGTGATGCTCCTGGTGGGCGCGACGAAGACCTTCGTGCGCGTACCCTTCTATATCGAGGGAATGCTCGCCGGCTTCTTCGGCGGCGCGCTGGCCTACGCAGTGGTCTGGGCCCTGGAGACGCGCATCACCGCGCAGCTCCGCGCCGAAGGTCTCCTGGGAGTGTCAATCGATCTGATCCCATCGGGCATGGGCTTCGCCCTCCTGGGCGGCGGCGTCGCTCTTGGGCTCCTCGGTGCGGTCCTCGGGGTGGGGCGGTACCTGCGGCTTTCCCGATGAGGTCTTCTGTTTCCGCCTCCTGTTTCGTTCGCACGCTCACGTCTGTGATCTTGTTGTTCCTTGCTGCACCTGTGTGGGGACAGGATCAGGCGCCCCCCGGGGTGGTGACGCCGATCGGGAGTACGCCATACAAAGACACCCAGCTCCGGCTCCTCATGAACGTCCTGGACATCCTCCAGGAGGACGTGGATCGGTTGGAGTCGGTGAAGGGTCGGCTCGCAGAGCGCTATGGCCGGCTCATGGCCCGGGTCGGAGAGGTGGAAGAGCGCATCGACGCGCTGACCCAGCGGGTCGAGGCCCAGCGCAACGCGGCCCGGGTCCTGGTTCGGGCCGCTGTTCGGCTGCGGGAGCCATCGGACTGGCAGCTCCTGGTCTCCTCCGGCCGGTACCACGACATGCTGGTGTACAAGCGTACGATCCGAAAGCTCCTGGCCCGAATCCACGGGCGCATGGAGGAGATCCAGCAGAAGAAGGCACGCTGGCAGCACCTGAAGCGCCAGGCTGAGAGGGAGATGGCGGAGGTGCGGCGCCGGGAGGACGACGCGGGGCAGGCCCTGGCCGAGGTCACAGCGCGCCTCCAGGAGAAGAAGGCGGAGCTCAAGGAGCGGGAACGCAAGATCACCGCAGTGAGCAGTCTCTTCATGATGGTCGCCCTGACCAGGGAGGTCCCGGTGGACATGGACGGGGTCCCGTCGGTCTCCGATGCGCCCCCGGAGGAGCCTCCCGATCCCCGAAAGACGCCCCCCCTGGACGGCGAGGCCTGGAAGAAGGCGGGGAAGGAGTTCACGCTTCCCTTGAGCCCGGGCCGGATCCACAAGGCCTATGATCGCCAGATAGCAGGCCGCATCGGCACGGAGAAGATGACCCGGGGCTGGATCTTGATCCCCTACGTGGACAAGAAAAAGGACTCCACGATCAAGAAGGCCCGGATCCGCGCCCCGTCGCCGGGCCTGGTGGCCTT
>CAZNWW010000018.1:12154-18827 GCA_964576155.1 uncultured Myxococcales bacterium
TTCCTCGGACACATCCCCGGGTTCGGCATGACCCTGATCCTGGAACACGGGGAGGATCATCACACGGTCTATGGGAACCTCTACAAGGTGATGGTCAACAAAGGGGATCTGGTCGGAGACGGGGATGTCTTCGCCTTGATCAAGTCCCTGAAAACGGGCCAGCCGCCCTATCTCTACTTCGAGGTCCGGGAGCGGCGCCTGGCGGTGGACCCGCGTCCCTGGTTCCGCCTACGGCCGATCAAGCCCAAATAACGTCCTCCAAGCAGCCACTTTTTTGACAGACCCTCTGCGGGGAGGCAGACTACAATCGGAGTTAGACTCTGAGCGGGGTGTACCGTGCTGGGGAAGAAAAACGCCGTAGGAGTGGACATCGGGAGCCACTCGATCAAGGTCTGCCAGCTCCGTGAAACGGGGAAGGGCCTGCACCTGGTGCGGTTCGACTCCAAGACCCTGCCTCCGGAGGGGGTCGTCGACGGGGCGGTGATGAACTTCGGTGCGGTGGTGGATCGGCTCAAGGAGCTGGTCGCCGACAACCGCCTGAAGAACAAGCCGGCTTCCCTGTCAATCTCGGGGCACTCGGTGATCATCAAGAAGATCTCGTTGCCGGAGATGACCGACGATGAGCTGAACTCCTCGATCATGTGGGAGGCGGAGCAGTACGTCCCCTTCGACATCAACGAGGTGCACGTGGACGTGCAGGTCCTGGATCCCAAAGCGGGTCAGGGCCAGATGGATGTCCTCCTGGTGGCCGCCAAGAAGGAAGTGATCAATGATTACACCTCCATCGCCATGGAGGCCGGGCTGTCCCCGGTGGTGATGGACGTGGACACCTTCGCAGTACAGAACGTCTTCGAGCTCAACTACGGCTTCCCTCCCAATGAAACCGTGTCCCTGGTCAACATCGGGGCCTCGATGATCAACATCGACATCGTCTCCAACGGCGTGCTCCAGCTCACCCGGGACATCTCCATGGGCGGGGGTCTCCTCACCGAGGAGATCCAGCGCGGCCTCGGCGTCAGCTACGAGGAGGCCGAGCACTACAAGACCGGCGGCGGTGATACCATCTCCAGCTCCGCCATCTTCCGGGAGGTCCAGCGTCTCAGCGAGCGGGTGGCCAACACCCTGGTCACTGAGATCCAGCGGTCCATAGAGTTCTACAAGGCGACCTCCGTGTCCGGGGACATCACCCGGGTGTACCTGTCCGGCGGGTCCTGCCAGATGCAGGCCCTCATCCAGGCCATGGAGCAGCGCCTCGAGGTCTCCGTCGAGCTGGTGAACCCGTTCAAGAACATCGTCATCGATACGAGGCAGTTCGACATCGGCCTGCTCCAGAAGATGGCCCCCGCGGCAGGCGTCGCAGTAGGCCTGGCGCTTCGGAGAAGGGGGGACAAATGATCCGCATCAACCTTCTCGCCCCGGCCGAGACCAAGAAGAAAAAACGCCAGCTCAGCGCCGGCGGATCCTATGGTGCGATCCTGATTCTCGTGCTGGTCCTGGAGATCCTCGGGCTCTACTACTGGGGCGACTCGAAGTCAGCAATCGTCGCCGACAAGACCCGTGCGCTCCAGAAGATCGAGGGCGAGATCAAGAAGTTCACCGATCTGAAGAAGCAGCAGGATGATCTCGAGGTCAAGATCTCCCAGGAGCAGCAGCAGGCGGAGATATTCAAGAAGCTCAAGGCAGGACGGGTCGGACCGGGCAACACGCTCCTCTACCTGTCCTACATCCTCACCCGTCCGGCCCTCGAGAACAGGGACGAGAGGGTGATCCAGGAGCAGCTCGGATGGAACACCGGCTGGGACACGGATCGCGCCTGGTTCACATCCATCAAGCGATCCTCCGGGGTGACCGTGGACATCCAGGGCAAGGCCCTCACCCACAAAGACACCGACGAGGTCCTCAAGCGGCTGCGCTGCTCGATCTACCTCCAGAACCTGCAGCTGGTGAGCTCCACCCAGGGGCGCGCCTCCCGAAAGAGCACCAACGTGCTCATCGACTTCACCTTCAGGGCGGACCTGAACTTCGACATCAACGTCGGGAAGACCCAGGCGGAGCTGGACGCGCACGAGAAGAAGAAGCAAGAGGCGCGGAAGGCCGCGCAGAACAAGGGGTAGGGCATGGATCAGCTCAAGAACCTCAAGCCCGAACACAAACTCTTGCTCGCCATTCTGGGACTGGGCATCGTGGCGGGGCTCTACTACTTCCTGGTCATCATGGACCTGGATGAGCTGCTCGCCGGCACCAGCGGTCGGCTCGATCAACTCACGCAAGAGAAGGACAAGTTCAAGGATTTCAAGGGCGCCGTCGAGGTAGAGCGCCTCAAGGAGAAGTACGCAAAGGTCCTCCGCCAGATCGAGGAGAACAAGAAGATCCTGCCCGAAGAGGAGCGTCTGGCGGAGTTCATCCACTCCCTCGAGACCGACGCGGAGGAGGCCGGGGTCACGATCATCTCCTACGAGCCCGGCAAGCGGGCGGGGATGGATTTCTACGACGAACTTCCTGTGGATATGGAGGTTCAGGGAACATTTGTCCAGCTCGTGCGTTTCTTAAAGTTGATGGCGGAGCCAAAGAAGCGCCTCGCCAATGTCCGCGACCTCGAACTCTCTGCGGACATAAAGGCGCGACGTTCGGCGGCGAAGAAGGTGACCCCTTTCGGAGCCAGCGTCGTCAAGTCGGAGACCAGGGTGACGGCCAGCTTCCGGGTGGTCACTTTCGTCTACACCGGCGGGAAGTAGGGAGGTAGCCGTGCTGGATCGCAGATTAATCGTCCTGGTGGTCGCTCTTGCGTTGGTCGTGTTCAGCGGCTGCGGGGACGACACACCGAAAGGGATGACCCCCGAGGAGGCCTCAGGATTCAAGAAGAACAACAAGAAGGCGCCGGCGAAGGCGAAGAAGAGACGTCGCAAGGGGAGGAAGGGCAAGAAGCCTTTCAAAGCCAATGCCTCCTGGGATCGCGTGGCGCCGCACTTCCTGTCCTTCGCAACCCGGATGGACGACGAGATCCACAACCCGACCCTCACCTGGAAGTACCGGGACGCGTTCCAGGACAACCTCAACAAGCTGTTCCCGCCGGAGAAGCCCAAGGCAGCGGTGGTGAAGGGACCCAGGACCAAGAAGTCCGGTGGGCCTTCGGTCAAGGCCGCCAAGAAGGACTCGGGCGTCAAGTCCATCCTCGCCGCGCTCAAGAAAGCAGGTACCCAGCCCATCGAACTCACCGAGGCCAAGACCACGGCTGCGGAAGTGGATCCCATCCTTTCGCATCCCCTCCCGGACTATCGATTCCAGATCATCCTCTCCGGGACCTCCAACCCGGAGGTCCAGGTAGAGGCCCCGGGCGGACATCTCCTCGTGCTCCACGTCAACGACCGTATTGGCAAGGAGGGAGGATATATCCAGGACATCCTCAAGCAGGAAGTCCTGGTCAAGATCCCCGAGCAGGAGCAACCCGAGATAGTTTCCCTCATGCCGCCGCTCCTCCCCACCGAATTCGGTACTCCCTGACCCACCGCCCGCATCTCCGATAACAATCCGTTTTTTTTGAGGCCCCCGGAAGCGGGGTTAGACTGACAGAGGCGAGAAGTATATTTCGTGCTGCCGCGCTATGCGCGTGGCGAGACGGGGAGAGCCATGAAAGTCAAAGCACTCGTCGTAATGGGCGTCCTGCTGATGTCGACCGTTGCCCTGGCCGGGACCGGGAAGAATGTCCTCAGCGGCATCCAGGTCAATGAGCGGCCGGAGGGAACCCTGATCACCATCGAGGGGAGCACCACCCCTACGTTCAGTGTGTTCAGGCTTGCGGATCCCCCGCGACTGCTCGTGGACATCGCCGGCGGAGACATCTCCAAGGTATCGAAGACCGTGGAGGTGTTCAACGGGGTCGTCGCCCAGGTCGGGACCATCGCGTTCGGGAAGGGTGGGGTCGAGACCGTGCGGGTCATCGTGACCTTCGAGCGGGAAGCGGCTTATGACGTCCAGTCGCGCGGTGACGAGATCCTGATCCTCATCGACGGCGAAGGTCGAACGGATGAGGGCGCAAAGGCGCAGGCCGCAGCGAGAGAGCGTGAACACCTCGAGAAGGCGATCGTGCGTGAGCGGACGCTGCTCTCGCAGCTCCGGGGTGCCCGCGAGCGCGAGGAGGAGCTGAAGCGCCAGGCAGAGCAGGCCCGCCTTGACGAGCAGGAGCTGATCCAGACCCTCGAGGAGGAGCGGACCCGGCTGGAGACGCTCAAGGCCAAGGCCGAGAGCCAGCGGTTGGAGGCCCAGGAGCTCTCCGATGTAGCGAAGGCCGAGAAGGCCAAGGCCGAGAGCCAGCGGATGAAGGCCCAGGAGCTCTCCGACCTGGCGAAGGCCGAGAAGGCGAAGGCCGAGGAGGAGCGCAAGGCAGCGAAGCGTCTCGCCAAATTGGAGAAGGAGAAGCTCGGCACCCTCAAGGCCGAGCGGGAGCGCCTCGAGGAGATGCAGCAGGCCGCCAAGGCCGCAGCGGCTGCCTCTGTGGATCGGCGCCAGGCCGAGGAGCGGGCAGCTGAGCTTGCCGATCAGAAGGCCGACGCCCTGGAGGATGAGCGGAAGCGCGCAGAGCAGCTCAAGGCTGCGGTGGACGCGGAGATCTCGCAGAAAAAGGAAAAGCTCGCCCTGGCCGAGCAGAAGCTCCACCTGGAGCAGCAGAAGGCCGCGGCCCTGGCCGAGGCGAGCCGGATGGAGGAGCAGAAGAAGCAGATAGCGGCGGACGCCCGTAAACAGGAAGAGGCCCTCCTCGCCGAGGCGCGGACGGCCCGCGAAGAGGCTGAGCGCGTCGCTGCGGAGCTGAAGACCGTGACCAAGGAGGCCCGGCGTCTCCAGCTCGAGGCCGAGCGGAACGCGCAGGAACGTCGCCTCGCGGAGATCGAGAAGGAGAAGGCCGCCGCGGAGAAGGCGCGTCTCGACCGGGCGGCTGCGGCCGAGGAGGCGCGGCTGGCCGCGCTGCAGGAGGCCACGGCCAAGGAGACCGAACTCAAGCGCAAGCTGAAAGCCCAGCTGAAGAACCAAGAACGCCTCGAGGCTGCGGCGCAGGAGAAGCTCAAGGCTACGGAAGCGAAGCTGGCTGCGGCCCGCCTCGCAGTCCAGCGGGAGGAGGAGCGTCGCGTGGCGGTCTCGATCGCCGCGAAGCAGGAGGAGGTCCGCCTCGCTGCCGAGACCGAGGCTGCCCGAAGGAAGTCCGCCCACGAGAAAGCCCTGGCCGAGAAGGCCGCCATCGAGAAGGCGCTGGCCGCGGCCCGTGAGGCCCGGACCCGAGCGACCACCGAGAAGGAGCGTCTGGTCGGAATCGTTGCGGCCCGGGCCGTGGAGGAGGAGAAGCTCGCAGAGACCCGGGCCGGGAAGGTCCAGGCAGAGGCAGAGCGGCAAGCGATCGCTGATGAAGTGGCGGCTGTGCAGGCGCGCCTGGACGAGCTCGAGAACGGTCGGACGAAGAAGCACGCCCTCCTTGGGAAGATCGAGGACGAGATCGGGCGGCAGCGCGGCGCCATCGAGGCGGTCAACGCCCAGCTGGTGCTGGAGCAGCAGAACCTCAACCGCATGGTGGCCCAGCGGAAGACCGAAGAGAAGCGGCTCGAGGAGCTGCGGACCAGCATCAAGGCCCTGGAATCTAAGAAATCCGGCGTGGAGACCGGCCGGATCAAGGCCCTCCGCAAGGAGCTCACAGGGAAAGAGACGGCGCTGCGCGAGCGTGACCAGAAGCTCGTGGGTCTCCAGGCCCGCCTGACGGCCCTCGAGGCCGAGGCTGCGGCTGCCAGGAAAGAGCGCGCCCGGAGCGAGGCCCTGGCGAATCAGCTCGAGGCCCGTAAACAGGACGTCGAGTGGTTGACCCAGCGGTACCAGAACACCAAGGGCAAGCTGGCCACTCTCCAGGAGGAGAAGGCCGCACGCGAGAAAGCAGCGAAGAATCTCGAGGCCGATGTCGCCAAGACCAACACGGAGCTCGAGGAAGTTCGGAAGAACTACCAGGCTCTCGTGGCCGAGCGTGAGAAATGGGCGAACACGGCCAACGCCAAGACGGCCCGTGCTGTCTCCCTGCATTCGGAGGTAAAGGGCGCGGAGGCCCGGATCGCAGAGCTTCAGGCCGAGCGGGATCGCAAGACCGGCGACCTGGCGACGCTCAACGATCAGATAGCGCAGCAAGCCGCGGTCGAGTCCGATCTCCGAAAGGATCTCGAGGAGGCTCGCACCGCCGCCGCAGCGAAGACCGCCGAGGCCGGCGCTCTGCGGGGTGAGGTTGCCCGGCAGAAGAAGGACCTGGGCGCCCTCCGTGATGCCCTCTCCGCCAAGGAGAATCAGGTCGCTACGCTCCGGTCTGCTGTCGAGGCTGCATCAGAGTCTGACAGCGACGCGGTCAAGACCCTCAAATCCAAGCTCGCCCAGCGTGAGCGTGAACTTGCTCGCCTGGAGAATAGGGTCGATACAGCGACCACCTCGACGGACGCTGCCCTCCAGGCCATGGCGAAGCGCCTCGATGACCGGGAGGCGGAGCTAGAGAGGGTTCGCACCAGGATGACGACCGAGCGCGCGGCCGCAACGAAGACGAAGGCAGCGACCGAGGCGAAGGCGGCGGCCGCTGTGAAGGCAGCGGAAGCTAGGGCCGTTGCAGCGAAGACGAATGCCGCCGCGGCGATGAAGGCGGCGGAAGCGAAGGCTGTAG
>CAZNWW010000019.1:0-18647 GCA_964576155.1 uncultured Myxococcales bacterium
GGTGAACACCCCGGACAACCGGGCGCGGCCGATCTGCGAACACACCCAGGGCGGTCAGGACGCGTACCACTGCACAGCGGAGCCCCATCTGCTGGATCCGTGGCGGACCGCGCTCTTCATCGGTGCGCTGCAGCAGCACCCCGACCTCCGGGTCATCGGTTGCGACGGCAAGGCCGGCCCCCCGATCATCGCCGCCATGTCGAACCTCTGCGCGGGTGGGTGGCTGTCCTCCTTCGCCTGCAGCAACAGCGCCCTGACCTACGAGGAAGTGGACAACGGGTACGGGTGGTACTACTTCCACCACCACCACATCCACGTGAGCTTCAACGGCACCACGTACAACAAACCCGGCGCCGCAACCTGGGACGACGACTGCATGGTCCCGGGCTGCCTCGACAAGCCCCTCATGGACTTCCTGGGCCGCTTCGGCCTGGAGACCAAGACAGCCCCGATCCGGATCCCCGCGAAGGGCCTCGTCCCCATACACCCGGCGCGCTAAAACCCCGTGCAGCTCTTCATCACGCTGGCCCTCTCCCTCGTCCTCATCTACCCCATGGACGGTCAGCCCGACGACCCGCTCTGCGTGAAGTGCGAGGGCGCGCTCAAGGACAAGCCCGTCGACGGGATGAAGATCCTCGATGGTTTGACCTTCGATGGGAAGAAGTGGACCGGCGGGACGATCCTCGATCCCGAGACCGGCAAGACCTACAAATGCTACATAGAGGTCGTGGACGGCGGCGAGAGGATCAAGCTCCGCGGCTTCGTCGGCAACCCCCTCCTCGGCCGCACCCAGAACTGGCACCGGCTGGACTGAGTCTCCAACCTGATCCAAGCGCTCCCCGACCGGCCTCCCCTCCAATCCGAACCGCGAGCTAGTCGTCCGGGCACGGCCGTTGTGCCTTCGACCTTCACACAATGGAAGTCACTACGTCCGCCGGAGGCGCAGCATCCAACGCATCAACGGCACCGAGGTGGACATATCCCAGCCGGGAGCGTGCGACCTGGGCTCCGAGAGCAACCAAGGATGCGCAGCATCGAAACCTGCAGGTCAATGCACCGAACCCGACGAAAGAAAACAGTCTCCTCCGTCCTCGTGGAGGTTGCGGTTGGGGGCGCCCTGGTCGCGGGCTCCCGGCTGGGATTCCTGGTCGCGGGCTCCCGGCTCGAATCGTGCGGTGGCGGGGTTGGTTGCGGTTGGGGTGCAGGCGGTGTGCATGGGTGATTCGTAGCCGGTGGAGCAATGCGCTACACGCTCCTAATCCAGCAGGGCCCTCAGGGTCTTCGCGTCCTCGACCTTCCCCAGCGCCTCGTAGAACATAAGGAGCCGCTCGCATTGCTTCCGCCAGCTATCCGGCGCGATCTTCTTGTAGAAGGTCGGCGCTTGTTCCGGCTCGCCGACTTCGGCGAAGGTCCTCACGGTGTCAATGAGGGCCTCGCGGGCCAGCAGGGTTGGCTGGCCGTCGGGGTCGCGGGCCATCGCGAGGGATGTGAAGTGATCCATGGCCTCACGGAACTCGCCCAGGTTGTAGTGGACCCAGGCGAGCTTGTAGCGCGCGAAGTTCACGAAGTTCTCGTCCCCACCCGTCGCTACCGCCTCGTACATCCGCTTTGCGTTCAGCATGTCGTTCTGCTCGAAGAAGGCTTCGGCCTTCAGGAGGAGGGCTGCCTCGGGGCTCATGTAGGGCGAGGGCTCAACCAGGATGAGGGGCTCCGGCTCCTCGAGGTCGCTCCCTGCGGTCAGCTCGTCGAAATCGTAGGAGCGGGTTCTGGCTTCATCCTGGGGTGCGGAGCAGGACGCTGAGGATCAAGAAGACGAGGGGGAGTCGGCGCATGGCGTGACCTCCATTTCAGGACGTGGACACCGGGACGGCGCTGGATGTTCCGGCCTCAAAGGCCAGCACCAGAGGCTCGCCAGCGCCGCTGTCGAGCCTCTGCCATCGATCCTTCACACGCATCTCCCATCGCCCGTGATCCTGGCGCAGCCCGTCGAGGCTGTCCGCCTGTCCCGGGATCTCTGTGAGGATGTGGTCTGTGAAGTGGGGCCTGACCTCGCCCCTTGGCTGTCCGGCCTCGGCCACATTGAGGATCGCCCCGACCGTGCCGGTGCAGAGGAATGGCAGGAAGCTGCCGTCGGGCCAGAGCACTATGGATTGCTCCATTGCGGCGCGGACGCGTGCCACGCCGGTCGCGTCGTAGAGCATGTTGGCCAGCGTCTGGTTACTCTCCTGCGTTGGGCGGCACCAGGGGCAACAGGGGAAGTGCTCGAAGAATTCCAGGCCGAAGATTCGGGCCGCGTGGAAGTTGAGCCAGGAGGACCATGGACCGACGCGGCCCGGACCGGCGCGCCAGACGAAGTTGCGGGCCCAGCGGACGTCCTCACCCTCGCCTGAGACCTCGAAGGCGGTGTGTGGGTAGGCCCACGCACAGCAGTCCGGGTACCCGAGGGCCGCGCCGAGCGCGTGGTTCTCCCGGGGAATCTCAGGTTGGCCAGCGTCGCGCACTGCGCGATCCAGATCCCGCAGACGCCGGGCATCCTCCTGTGACGGCGCCACGTAGATCTGGGCTGCGCCGTCCTCTGTGGCGAGCCGCCCCTGGGCGTCCTCGCCGGCGCTACGCCACACCTCTGCGGCAAGGCCGGCGCGGGCAGCGCGGGCCAGGGTTTCGTCAACCTGGAGGGTGTTCAGGATCGCGGCTGGTCGATGACCGGCCGCGACGAGATCGAGGCGATCAGGCATCGCCGAAGAGGGCCACCAGGGGCGGTCGTTGCCGGAGCCAGCCGGTTCGGTCACCCTGGACCCTGCGCCATCGTGAGTTGTCCCGCCAGCGCCAACCCCGCCCCTTCCTGCCGATACGGCGCCGGTCCGCCGCGCGGCCGCCCCCCGGGACCCGGGGGCAGTAGAAGCTCCGGTACCGATCCAGCGCAAGCCCCGCCCAGGGGGCGCGGCGTCCGTCGACCACTCGTAGCTCCGACCCCTCGACCTCTTCGATGCGGAAGGGGACCAGGCGTCCGTCGGCCCAGCCCATGTAGGAGGTCCCTAGTATCTCCTCCACCACCCGGCGATCGTCCTCGTCGTAGAGGTCGGCGAGCATCCGTCGGTTCCGGTAGATTGTTTCCTCGCAGAACGGCGAGCACGGCCAGTAGTCGATGAAGGTGATCTGGTGTGAGCGCGCGGCCAGGAAATTGGTCAGGCGCGGGTAGAGCGGTGGGAGTTCATCCTTTACCGGCTCACCTGACCAACCCTCCACGTGGCGCAGGAATGTGACGTGATCGGGCTCCTTCGAGGGGTTGGCGAGGTGGCTGGCGTAGATGTGTGCGCAACACTTCGGTGTCCCGAACAGCAGCGCCACCTCCAGCATTGACGAGTCCCTGGCCTCGGCGTCCTGCGAGAAGTGAAGGATCTTGTCCAGCTCGGCGAGGCGGTGGACGGTCTGCGGGTCCGCCCCGATGTAGATCGGGCGGAGCATCACGTCTTGATCCGCGCTCGGGTTCTTGGCCTGGAACCGGGTGGTGAACTCGTCGTCCGCAGGGAGCATGGCCGGCACCTCTGCCGCCAGCCGCTCCAGGGCCTCGGGTGTCTCGGCCAGGGAGACCACCGCAGCCTGGATGTGCCCACCCTTGACCATTGCCACCTGGTCCACCCGAGTGACCCGGCTCCAGTCGTCCGATGCGAAGGACCGCACAGACTCCACGATCCCCGCATCGACGTGTTCGAGGATGACCTCGCAGAGCGAGCGGATCTCCCTGACCACGGGCTTGTCGAGCTCCACCGTGCTGTTCGTGGTCATGTAGAAGACACCTGCCAGGTCGCCCTCGACGAAGCAGTTCGTTTCATCGCCGCCGGGGACGACCCGGAGCTGGAACGGGAAGGCCTCCTGCGGGTGGAGGTCGAGCTGGAGATGACCCCCGGCGATCCGCCAGTCGATCCAGTCCACACCGGTCTCGCCGAAGGCCTCGACGAGGGCTTCGGTGTAGGTTTGGATTACGGTCCGGTGGTCACCCATGGGGGGCACAGCCCTCAGTCGAACTTCACGGTGTCCACGAGGACCACCGTGTCGTAGATGGAGTCCCCGACGTCGCCGGTGAAGAAACGCATCGTGACCGGGCCAGCGCCCGCGAACGCGGCTACACTCAGTTCCACTTTCTGCCACTCGACGTTCCACACATCACCCTGGTCGAACTCCACGTCAGAGGCCATGAGGCTCGTGTACTGGGAGCCGCAGTTGGGGCACTCCTCTGGTGGGCAGAGCGCGTCGATCCATGTGTCCGCCAGGGTGAGGCCGCCGGCGTCGCTTTCGAGGGTCGCCTGGAAGGTGTCCATGAACTCACTGCCGCACCACTCCTTGAACTCTTCGGAGTAGAGCTTCCAGTAGAGGCTCACCTGCTCCACGTGGTCGGGGATGCAGAAGACCTGCTCGATTCCGCCGGTCTGGAGGGTATAGCCCATGCCCGTGGACATGAGGGCCATGAACTTGCCCTCGACGGGATCCGTGCCTCCGAGGCGGGAAGCCACCTGGCCGTGACCGTCCTTGAGCCAGCCTGTGAGGTCGCCGGTCTCCCAGGAGGGGTTCAAGATGTTCGAGTCGTAGACGTTCAGGTTCGTCGCACCGAAGAGACCGAGGAGGGTGCCCGGGTACGCGGGGTCCTCACCCTCGGGCATGGCCAACTCCGTGAGCTTCTCCTCCTCTACGAGGGCGGAGATGAGTTTGCTGCCCTGTTGGTATGCGAAGTCGGACGTCACCTGCCCGGTGTAGCCGGCCACCGCTCGGGCGCCTGCAGCGAAGAGCTCCATGGCCAGGGTGCCGTTCCACAGGGACCGGCACGCGCCCAGGTACACGAAGCTGGCCGGGTACCCTTCGCCCCTCCACTTGGACACGTGGGAGGGTAAGACCACGTACCGGTCCAGACCCATGGCCAGGCTCCCACGTCGGAGGTCGATCTGTTTCCAATCCACGCAGACGCCGGTGACGTCGGTGCCCTGGGAATCTGTGACCACGCATTCGGAGCCGGCGGGGCAGGAGCCCGGACCGGAGCAGGAGTCGCTGCCCTGGTAGAGCAGATCACAGTTCACGTCCTCCCCGCTCCAGAGCACCTCCTGGTTTCCGGGATGTCGCCAGCCGAAGCTGGCCTTGGTTGCCAAAGCGAGGTCCCCGAAGAGGGCCTCACCGTGGGTAGCGATACCGATAACACCGTAGTTGGCGAGGCTCCGCCAGACGTTGAGCTTGGCCTGCCCGTCGTAGTAGGGCCCGTCGATGACGTAGGGAGGGCATTCGGAGAAGTCCAGGACGTTGTACATGAACGCTGCCTCGTCAAGGTCCCCGAACTCCGTGTGGTAGGGGGAGAGGATCGTGGTGCGTTTGGATTTGATGAGGATGTCGGAGCCCACAGGCGCCTCGACGAATTCATAGCCGCCAGGATCGCCGCCGCCGCGGACCCCCTCGGTCGGGAAGGAGAGCGCGCCGAGGACCCCGCTCTGGAAGAGGATCCAGATGGCGTGCCCGTCGGGACTCAGCCCTGCGTCGACGACCTGGGGGTCCGTCTTCAGGCTGTCCAGGGTTGTCTGCAGCGCAGCAGCCTTGTCGGCCTGGGCGAGCGCGTCGTCGAAGATCGTCTTGGCTGCCTGCTGTGAGGCCTGGGCCGCCTGGCATTGAGCGGGGGTGAAGTGCTCGACCACGTCCACGCAACGCACGGGGGTGTACGCGGTGTAGCTCTGCTCGCCCGCGTTGACCAGGGTTCGCGCCCGGAAGCAGAGGGGGCCGGGGATGTTGGGGAAGTAGGATTCCTTCCAGGAGAAGACGCCGTCCTCGCCGACCTCGTCCCCGGAGGTCCCCACCAGACCGTCGTCCATGAGCTGATGCAGGTCCTTGGTGCACTGTCCCTGGGATGTGCATTGGCAGAGGACCAGGCTATCCGGCTCGTAGTTTGTGTAGCTGCCCATGGGCATGACGAAGCGGAGGGTCACGGTCTGGCCCACGAAGAGCCCGCCGGGGATGACCTTGAGGTCCGTATCGAAGAGGAAGGAGGGATTGTAGGTGATGCGGATCCGGTCCTCGACCACCTCGTCGCCCTTGATCGCGGTGACCGTGATCATGTTGTCGCCTTGGACCAGGTCCACCTTGCCCGTCTTCCAGAAGGGGCTGGCCTCAGCGTCGCCGCTGTTGCCCTTGTCCGAGGTCCAGGTGACGGAGTCCGGGAGGCCCATGACCACTCCGGTGATCGAGATGGCGCCGCCCAGCACCTCCGCGTTGCCCGTGGCCGAGGGGCCGAGGATCCGGACGCCGAGCTCAGCCGACGAGTAGTGCGGGACCACCTCCGGATCCTCAGCGTCGCCTCCGCCGGAGGTGTCGTCGTCCGGTATGCCGGTGGTGTCGACCCCGGGGATCCTGGGCGTGTCCCCCCCGGTGGTGTCATCCGGGTTGAACACGAAGCTGTCGTCCTGGGAGTTCCCCTGGCCTTCGCCGCTGTTGGCGCACGCAGCGACGAGGGAGACGAGTGAGATGATGGCGAGGACTCGGAGGGGGTGTGTTGTCATGGTTCCGTCCTGATGTCAGCAAGACCGTCGAAGAATCATTCTACCGGGCGCCCGCGAAGGGTCAAGGCGCACCGTCCGTCGGCGGGATCTCGCCGAGGCCCAGGACGCGGACGATCTCCACAAGGAGGGTCTCGATTCGGAAGGGCTTCGTGACCACCCCGTCGAAGCCCGCCGGTTCGGGATCCGCCAGGATCGGATCCTGGGAGTACCCGCTGGAGACGATGGCGCGGACCTCAGGGTGGAGGTCTCGCAGGAACCGGATGGCGGCTCCACCGCCCATGCCGCCGGGCACGGTGAGGTCCATGATGACCAGATCGTAGGGCCGACGGGCCACCAGCGCGTCCCGATACCGGGCTATGGCCATGGAGCCGTCCAGGGTCGCCTCGGTCTCGAACCCTGCGTCGGTGAGGACCTCCACGAGGAGCTCGCGAATCGACGCCTCGTCGTCCATCACCAGGATCCGTCCGGACATCGGTGGCAGGGGGCGTTCACCGGGCTCAGGGGGAACCTCCGCGCCGGGGCTGGCCGGGAGGGTGATCCGGAACACGGTGCCGATGGGTTCATGGGCAGCGACCACAAGTTGCCCGCCGTGTGCCTGCACGATGCGGTACGCGGTGGAGAGGCCGAGACCGCTGCCGTTCTTCTTCGTGGTGAAGTAAGGGTCGAAGATGTGCGGCAGGATCTCCTCGGGGATCCCCTCTCCCGTGTCCGCTACGTCGATCCTGATCCGGGGGCCATCCCTGGAGGCGGCGTCCTCCGCCGCGTCCGGCTCGACATTCCGGGCGATGATTCGGATATGTCCTCCGTCGGGCATGGCCTGCTGCCCGTTGAGTACGAGGTTGTGGAGGACCTGGCCGATCTGGCCCTCGTCTGCCTCCACGGGCCAGAGGTCGTCAGCGATCCCCAGGTCAGCCTGGACGTTGGCTCCCCGGAGCGCGAACTCCACGGACTCACCGATGACCTGACGGAGATCCAGGATGCGGGTTATCGGCGCGCCGCCCTTTGAGAAGCTGAGGAGCTGATGCGTGAGCTTCTGGGCCCGCAGAATAGCGCGCTGGGCCTTGTCCAGGGCCTCTCCCGCCTTGGCGAGATCACCGGATCGCCGGACCGCCAGACCCAGGAAGCCCAGCGCAGAGGTCAGGATGTTATTGAAGTCGTGGGCGATGCCGCCGGCCAGGAGCCCGACGGACTCCAGCTTCTGGTAGCGCGCCTCGCTCTCGGTGAGCGCCTCCTGCGCCAGCTTCCTCTCCGTGACGTCTCGTACGATGGCCTGTATATGGGGCTCTCCGTCCAGGTCCACACGGTTCAGGGAGACCTCCGCGTCGAAGTGGGTGCCGTCGTACCGGATATGGGTCCACTCGAAGGACTGGGGCACGCCGTCCAGTCCGGCCTGGATCCGCCCCATGGCCGCCTCCTGGGACGGCCGTCCGCCGGGCTGCATCGGGGGTGAGAATTTGTATGGGGGTTGGCCGATAATCTGATTCCGGGTGCAGCCGAACATCTCCAGGGTCTTCGGGTTGCACTCGATGATGCGGTCTCCGCGCATCAGGAAAATGGCATCGTTCGCCGTCTCGAAGAGGGTCTTGTAGAGGATTCCCCGTTTTGTGGATGAGTCTCCAGCTGAGATTCGTGTCCCCTTCGCCATGCCCACTCCAGTAGCTAGACTGCATTTTGGATACTACTGGAAGTGTCAGGGGAATGCCACTATAGGTCGTAGGGGTACACAGGAGGGCGGACGATGACGTCGAAGGAGCGAATTCCATGGGTTCGGCCGGATTTCGAGCCTGATGATGCCCTCATGCGGGAGCTCCGGGAGATCCTGGAGTCGGGGCAGGTGACCAACGACGGGCCCCGAGTGGCCCGCCTCGAGGAGGCCGTCGCTTCGTACCTCGGCGTGGAAGAGGTGGTAGCCGTGGGGAGCGGGAGCGCCGCGCTGCTCCTCCCCGCCGCGGCGATGGGGGGCGGTGGCCGCGCCATACTGCCGGCCTTCACCTACATCGCCACCCTCTCCGCCGTGCTCAACGCGGGCTTCGAGCCTGTGTTCTGTGACGTGGATCCCGAGCGGTGGACCCTCGATCCGGATCACCTCGACCACCTTCTCCAGCGCACCCGCGGGGTGGCCCTCGTGGTGCCCGTCAACTCCTATGGTGTACCACCGGACCTGGACGCGGTCCGGTCCCTCGTCCAGCGACAAGGCGCGCGGATCCTGTATGACGATGCCCACGGATTCGGTACCGAGTACGGGGACGGGCGGCACCCGCCGGCTTTCGGGATCCGGGCCCTCAGCCTCCACGCAACCAAGGCAATGCCCGCGGTCGAGGGGGGCTTGATCGTTCCCGAGGATGCTGCATCGGCTGCACGGCTGCGGCGGCTGCGCTCCCACGGTCTGGATCACCCCCTGGAGCGCTCCGAGCCCGGCTACAACGCACGCATGGACGAGCTCCGGGCCGCCATTGCACTGCACACCCTGGGACGCTTCGGCGCGGTGCTCGATCGTCGCCGGGCCTACGGGGCGCGGCTCCGAGATGCGGTGGACCGCACCGGGGGGGTCTTCGTCAACCAGGCCCGTCCCGCCGAGGTGGCGTCCAACTACGTCAACTTCCCTATCCACGTTCCTCGCCCCGGCCCCGGCGGGGTCGACGCGGTCGCTGCCCGCTTCGCCGAGGCAGGTATCCAGACCCGGAGGTACTTCCATCCGCCGCTCCACCGGCTGGAGATTTTCCGCGGACACCCTGCGCTCCCAGTCACGGATCGCCTCTGCGAGGGCATGCTCTGTCTGCCCGTGCACAGTCGCATGAGCGACGACGTCCTCGAGCTATTAGAGGCCGTAGTGGAGGCGGTAGCTGGAGAGACAGCGTGAACATCCTCGGCCTCTCGATGGTCGTGCCCCTGCACAACGAGGGAGCCACGGCCGCGGAGCTCGTCGTGCGCTGCGCAGCCGCGGCCGAACGCACCGGGCTTACATGGGAGTTGCTCGTTGTGGACGACGCGAGCAGCGACGATACCGTGGACAATCTGGAGACCGCCGGTGTCCCGCTGCGGCTGATCCGGCTTCCGGACAACCGGGGCCAGTGGGGTGCGACCCGGGAGGGGCTTGCGAGGGCGGCGGGGACATGTGTAGTGGTCCTGGACGGCGACCTCCAAGACCCGCCGGAGCTGATCCCGCTGCTCGTCGAGGCGTGGGAGGGCGATCCAGGAGTTGCGGTCTTCGCAGTGAAGACGCAGCGCAGCGACCCGATCTGGTTCCGTTGCGGTGTCGCTGGGTACCGGGGCCTCCAGGCCCTGCTCGGTGGTCGGATCCCGCGGGGGGCCGGCAGCTTCTGTCTCCTGCCCCGGGCGCTGGCCACCCGATTATCCCGTCTCACGCTTCCCCACGCAAACCTCGCTGCAGCCGTGGTTGCGCTCGGGGTCCGGACCCGGGAAGTTCCTTTCTCTCGCTCTGCGCGCAAAGACGGGCGCTCCCGGGTCGGACCGGTGGGGCTGGCCCGAGAGGCCCTCGGTTCCCTGTGGCTCCTGACCCCGTCGGGGCGGCGCGCAGTAGCGGCCCGATGTGGCCCGGTGCGGAAGGATGGACGATGACTGAGCTGTCTCTGGTGCTCCACGGCCTGGCCTTGGCCCTGACGCTCCTCCTCGCCTGGGGCCTCGTCAAGGCAGCGGGACGTCCTCGGAGGCGGAGCATCCTGTTTGTGGTCGTCCTGGCCCTGTTGGGAGGGGGAATGGCGAGGCACACCGACCCGTCGGAGAGCCCCACCGTGGCCGAGATCGAGGTCCTCCACGAGGGCGGGACGCAGCAGAACATCGAGCAGCTCTACGGCGTCGGCGTTCACGCCGGGCCTTTCTTCAAGTCCCTGCGATTCGTCGTCTCCGGCGACGAGGCACCGGATCTCCGGCAGGTGGTCCGGATGAACCGGATCTTCGCCATCGTTGCCGGCGCGCTCGCCGGCGCGGCCCTCTTCCTCGTATCGGGTTCTTTTGTCCTGGCCGCGCTGTTGACCTGGGCGTACAGCCACGGGATGTCCTCGGTTCACCTGGCCGCGTCGGAGCTCCCTGCGGCCCTCTTCGCGCTCCAGTTCTGGATGGGTGCCCTCGCAGCTTATGGATTGCACCGGGCCCTCTCCGCCCGCAAGGGCCGGGTGGGGTGTCCGCGCTGGCTGGGGCTCGCCGCTTTGCTCCTCCTGGGTCTGGTGACGGGGTTGGTCGCAGGCACCAGGCCGGAGCTGGCCGGGTTCGGGGTGGCCGCGCTCCTCGTCGCAGGGTTGAGGCTGGTCGCAGGCGACGCACGTCTAGCCGCCGTAGATCGGCTCCCTCGGCGAATCTGGGATGAGTTGAGGACCCGCTGGGCAGTCGTCGGAGGGGTGATCCTCTCGGCGGGTCTGCTGCTCAGCGCGCTCCTTTGGACCCATCACGTCGGCTCCGCACAGGCGAAGTGGGTGTTGGCTGGGCTCAATCCCCTGAACCTCAGCATCTTCCAACTACCGTTCCTCCTCGCAACGCTGTTCCAGCCGGGGATCGTCGTGTTGTTCGTTCTCGGGATCATCCATGGCTTTCGGCGGTGGCGGTCGACGATGGGGCTCCCCGTCGCCCTCGTCGGGCTCTGGGGGATCTACGCAACCGCGTCCCACGGTGTATTCCTCGAGGCCTTCCGATATCTCCTCCCGCTGACCCCCGTGGTGCTCCTGTTCACGGCCTTGGGATGGCGGGAGATCCAGGTCTGGGCGGATCGCCGGGGCTGGGGCTTCGGGTGGGAGCGTCCGGTGTTCCTCCTCCTCGGGCTCCTCCTCCTGGCGCCGCCGATGCATGGCCGGGCAACGATGTTCGGCGTCGAGAACGACGAGGCCCCGACCTACCGGACCGCGGTCCTCATGGACCTGGACATCCAGCGCGAGGTGCGGACCCTCCTGGAGCATCGGGACGCCTACCCGGACTGCCTCTTCGTCGCCCCGGTGAGCCGGTCCCGTGACGGCGCACAGCGCGGCCGGGCGCTCCACCTCGTCCTCTTTCATCCGTCCTGGGCCGAACCACAGCCCCTCCCAGGGGACGACGGCCTCTCGGACGCTCTGACCAGGTCCGACGAGCACGACTGCGTCCTCCTTTATCTGGGTCTGGACTGCAACCTGACCGATGCAGATGGATGCCGCCGGTTCCAAGAGCCGGGCGCGGACCTCCTTCACGAGCTGGTCTTCGCTGCGGCGCCCTACAGTGATGTCGGTGAGTATGGCCGGACCCTGTCGGAGGTGCGCCTCCAGCTCTTCGCCATCAGAGGTCCTTGACGTCCCAAGATCGGTCTTCGATACTCTGTTGGGCGCCATCCTCGAAAGTTAGACGATCCCCTTGGAGAGCGGTCATGACCATCGAGATCCGGAACGACGAACGTGGCGATCCCATCATCCAGCACGAGGTGCTCAGGGATTTCTCCCTCTCGTCGGGTGCGACATTGGACGAGGTGCGCCTGGGATACTGTGTGTTCGGTGACCCGAATCTGCCCAAGGTGTTGCTCCACCCGGCCCTGACCGGAACGCCGCGGGCCTCCGTCTCGGGCAAGCAGAGCCAGGGCGATGGCTGGTGGACGCGCTGCGTGGGGCCAGGCAAGCTCCTCGACACCGAGCGGCTATGCGTCATCTGCGTCGACCAGCTGGGAGGCTATGGCGCCTCCACCAGCGCCGGGGAGCTTGGCCCCCACTCCGAAACACTCGCCTTCAGGGACACGGTCATCCTCGCGGCGCAGACGCTCAAGGGCTGGGGAGTGAAGACCCTGCACGCAGTGGTGGGTGGCTCCATCGGCGGCGGTCAGGCCCTCGAGTGGCTCTTCCAGGAGGAGATAGCGGTCGAGCGCCTCTTCGACATCTCCGGCAGCTCGTCCCGCACTGGGCCGGCCGCGGAGTTCTTCCGTCTTCAGGCCGATCTCATCCACTCGGCGGGCGAGCACATCCCCGACATCAAGGGCCGCCTCATCGCCAACAGCCGTGACCTGATCGGCAAGACCCGGGCCTTCGACCACGTCTTCGACCACATAATGGCCGGTTTCGACCGCCTGCATGGGGACTTCAGCGACGAAGCAGCCCTGGTCCTGATCCGGCAGATAGGCTTCCTGCGCTTCGTCACGCCGCGCTTCTACCAGCAGCGCTGGGACGAGGACCTGGCCCGTTGGACCGACGAAGCCCGTGCGTTGGCCGGGACCCTGGCCTGGCTCGACCATCAGGGCGAGACCTTCGTGCGCCGCTTCTCCCCGGAAGGCTTCGCCTGCCTCTGTCGCATGGAGTCGATGTCCTCTCCAAGGGGGGCCGGTGACCTGGCCCGGCGCATCGAAGAGACGGGCTGTCAACTCATCGGCTTCTCCGTAAGCGGCGACGTCCTCTTCGACGCGGAGGAGCAGTTCCGGTTCTACCAGTCTGTGAAAGAGAGCCTGCCCGAAGACAAGAAGAGCCTCGTCGAGATCTACTTCACCTACGACGACGTGAACGGTCACGACCACTTCCTGACACCGGCCTTCCTCGACTCCGTACCCAACCTGGCCAGGCACCTCTACGGCCCCGGGGACGAGGCGGGCTTTGCCACCCGCGCTATCCACAGGGGCCAGGATTTCAGGGACACGACGGGCGCGCTCATCCCGCCCATCTACCTCACCTCGACCTTCGAGCGGGGCAACAAGGCGGGCTTCGACTACACCCGCTCGGGCAACCCCAACTTCATCAACCTCGAGGAGATCCTGGCCAGCCTGGAGGGAGCAGACTACGCCACGGTCTTCGCCTCCGGCGTCTCGGCCATCACTGCGGTGGTCTCTTCCTTGAAGTCGGGCGATCTGGTCATCGCCGAGGAGGTCATCTACGGCTGCACCTATCGCCTCTTCGACCAGGTCTTTTCGAAATTCGGCGTGGAGATCGAGTACCTGGACTTCAGCCGCGAAGAGAGCTTTCGGACCATTCTGGAGAAGAGACCCGAGCTGGTCTGGATCGAGTCGCCCACCAACCCGCTCCTCAAGGTGATCGACATCAAGGAGGTCTCCAAGTACACCACCCGGGCCGGCAGCACCCTGCTCGTGGACAACACCTTCGCCTCGAGCTACTTCCAGCGGCCCCTGGAACTCGGCGCCGACCTCAGCCTCTCCAGCACCACCAAGTACATCAACGGCCACTCCGATTGCCTGGGCGGCGTGGTTTGCACCAAGGACCTGGAGTGGAAGAACAAGATGGTCTTTGCCCAGAAGGCCCTGGGCCTCAACCCCTCTCCCTTCGACTCCTGGCTGATCACCCGGGGCCTGAAGACCCTGACCCTGCGCATGCAGCGCCATGAAGAGAACGCCCTGGCGCTGGCCCGCTACCTCGAGGGTCGGCCCGAGACCGTCTTCGTACGCTACCCATTCCATCCTTCCCACCCGGAGCATGAGGCGGCCCGCCGCCAGATGAGCGGGGGCTCCGGGGTTGTGACGGCCCTCTTCGATATGAGCCTCGAAGAGGTCGGCCTCTTCCTGACCAGCCTCGAGCACTTCACTCTGGCCGAGAGCCTGGGGGGCATCGAGTCCCTGGTCTGCCACCCGGCCACCATGTCCCACGCATCGGTGCCCGTCGAGCAGCGGGAGAGGCTGGGGATCACCGACGCGCTGGTGCGTTTTTCAGTGGGCGTGGAGCAGATCGATGATCTTATAGCGGACGTCGACCAGGCCCTAACCCGGATCAGCGGCTGATGAAGATCGACCTGCCCCTGGGCCATCCCATCCCCGACTCTCCCCACGCGGTCTCCGTGTCCATGCCGCGCTGGCAGGATGTGATCGACTACGAGGAGGGTCAGCCGCAGGTCGTCGAGAGGCTTCGCTCCGGCTACCCGCGCTTCCTGCTCCATCCGGCCGTACACGAGATCAACAGGGAGGCCGGGGGGGTCCTCTTCGCGTCGCGTCGTGTCGCAGAGGCCTGTGTCGACTACCTCGCCGGAGTCGGAGAGACGGGACGCCTCATGGAGTGGCGTGGTCTGGCGGGGGTGGCAGTCGATGACACCGGCCGCGAGCGGGTGCTCGAGTTCCGGCAGCACAGCGGGGAGATTGTTTCATCTCGCTGGGCCGAGGCCCTGCTGAGCGGTGGGGATATCCCGGCAACGGCCACCGATACCCGGGACAGGCTGAGGGCCCGTATCGCAGCGCTCTCCTCGGCCAGGTCCGAGGACGTCTTCCTGTTTCCCACCGGAATGTCTAGCATCTACAACGTCCACGCTGTCCTGCTGGCGATGGGGCGATCCGATCGGCCTACCGTCCAGTTCGGCTTCCCCTACGTAGACACGCTCAAGGTGCAGGAGAAGATGGGCCCGGGCGCGATCTTCCTCTCCACCGGCGACGAGGGCGACCTCGAGCGCCTGGCCGCGCTCCTCGAAGGGAAGCGCCCGGCCGCTGTCTTCACCGAGATGCCCACCAACCCTCTCCTGCGCTCGGTGGATCTGCCCCGGCTCTTTGCCATGACCCGCAGGGCGGGCGTGCCCCTCGTGGTGGATGACTCCATCGGCGCGTTCGTCAACCAGGACCTCCTGTCTCATGCCGACGTCCTTGTGGCGAGCCTGACCAAGTACTTCGTGGGCCGAGGCGACGTGATGGGGGGAGCGGCGGTCATCAACCCCGCATCGTCTTTCTACGATGCCCTGGCCGGCGGTCTCGCTGCGCGACGTCCCTTCGGGCTCTTCGACGAAGACGCCCGGCTCCTGGAGGAGGGATCCCGGGACCTCGAGGCCCGTATGGTGCGGATCAACGAGAACGGAGAACGACTGGCCGACGCCCTCGAAAACCACCCGGCCGTGGAGCGTGTCTACTACCCGAAGTACGAGGCGCGGGCCCAGTACGAGGCCTGCCTGCGTCCCGGGGGAGGTTACGGAGGCATGCTGTCGTTCCTCCTCGTGGATGGGGCTGAGAAGATGCCGGCCTTCCACGATGCCCTGCCTATCCGCAAGGGTCCGAGCTTCGGCCTCAACCACGCAATCGCCTGCCCCTACACCCTCCTGGCCCACTACAACGAGCTGGATTGGGCCGAGAGCGCCGGAATTTCCAGCCATCTGCTGCGCGTCTCCGTTGGTCTGGAAGATACGGGGCAGCTCCTGGACGCCTTCATGGGAGCCCTGAGCGAAGTTGGCTGAAGCCGACCCGTCCCGAGAGACATCCGTAAATTATCGTTCCCCCGTCGTGTCCCAAAACTCGATCCACCCACAACCACGTTGCTTTCGAGGGCAGCCGTCACCTGCTCCGGACCCAACATCTGGGCCCATAGAGATGGCATCATGCCCAACATCATGCCCTTGCCTCCACCCCGCCCTGATGCGACCCTCGGTTCATGAAACCAGACTTCACACCTCTCCAGTTCCTCCTGCTCGTCTTCTCCGGCTGGATCAACCACGAGCAGCAGGCAATCATCGACTACCTCCGAGAGGAGAACGCTGTCCTGCATGAGCAGCTCGAAGGCCGACGCATCCGGTTCACCGACGCCCAGCGGCGGCGCCTCGCTGTGAAGGGCAAGGCCCTGGGTCGGAAGATTCTGGGCGAAGTTGCCGGGATAGTGACTCCCGACACTATCCTGCGGTGGTATCGTCACCTCGTCGCGAAAAAGTATGACGGCTCAAAGAAGCGCGGTTCCGGATGGAAGAGCTTCATCAATGCCCATCTCGGTGCAATCGTCTCGGCCGACTTTTTCACGGTCGAGGTACTGACGTGGAGCGGGCTTGTGCGATACTCGGTCCTGTTCTTCCTGGATCTAGAGACGCGTATGGTGGAGATCGCTGGAATCACACCGGCCCCGTCGGGAGCCTGGATGAAGCAGATCGTGCGGAACGTCACCGACGAAGAAGACGTCGTGGAAGACGACTACTGCTGATATCGGCGCATTCGACTGAAGAGACCACCTCTACAGCGCCGGAATCGGTTTCGATCGTGTTTTGGGACAGGACGAGGACCGGTGCCACCTCACCCTCCTCTGCGCATGCTCCGTGACGGTGAGAAACCCTCTTCAAGCTCCGCCGGTACGGCCCCTTCAGGCTGGTGATCAGCCAGCAGCGCCCTCGGACCGGGGAAGAACCAGCTTTCCCCGACCGATCGACTCTGCTAGGATTCCCGGACAGGACAGAGGGAGTTCTGAATGAGGACCTTGCCCTTGCTGATGACCGGTATCCTTCTTTTGACCTCTTGCTCCGAGGACGCACCCCAGGAGACGACGGGCGAAGCTCCACAGGAGACAGGAAGGGAAGGTTCCCAAGAGGGGGTAGTCACGCCGGACAAGCTCTTCAACAAAGACGGGGTCGAATATGTTATCGGCTCCGATGTCCCGTATACGGGCACGGTTGAGTACAACAACCGCAACGGGAAGATCGACCAGAGAATCTCCTTCGTCGACGGACATCGTACTGCGTTGGAAAGATATTATGCTCACGGCGACTTGGAAGAAAAGCATTCGTGGAAGCATAGGGAAAGGCACGGCGTATCGGAATCCTATCATTATAACGGGCAACTGAAGGAGCGGACGAACTATCGATTCGGCGAGCTGTACGGTGTGTCGGAAACGTATGACGAGAAGGGTCAGCTGGTCAGCAAGGTAGAGAACAAGGCCGGGACCCCTCGGGTGTCGGAGGAGACTGGCGAGGTGCTGCCCGAGAAGAACCCCTGCGCGCCGGGCTGGAGCAGGGTCTGGCTGGAGGACAGGGGGTCCATGTGCAGGCATCCGGACCGGGACGAACTCAGATGCATGCGCGGTCGGCCGAAAGAAGCCTGCGAGCCCCGGCCCTGAGGCCCTCCGTCGCCGCGCTCCCCCTTCCCTGCGTACCTTGACACTTCGGGACCGAGCCCTGAACCATGCGCTGCAGCAGGCTGGGCTGGACCTGCCTGTCGAGGCGGGCGCCTCGTGGAGACCCTGATGGTGGATCGATGACCGGGATGACAACTCCCCGCCTGGCGCGTCTCGTTCCGGCCCTGTTCATCGTCGCCTTCGCGGCAGCGATCGTTTGGTGGTTGGCGGTCGATCCGCCGCGTTTCCTCGAACGCACGTCCGACGCCGTGGGCCCGGCCCGGGAGACGAAGAAGGAGCTCGGGCCGTTCTGGGAGGAGGGGACGCACCGGGACGGGCCGGGGAGGCCTGCGTCCCTGCCCGGTGCGTGGCCCTCCTTCCGGGGGCCGGAGGGGACCAACGTCCTGGTCGATCCGTCCCTGCAGGTGATCGAGACTTGGGGGTCGGACGGGCCCCGGGAGCTGTGGTCGATCTCGGTGGCGGAGGGCTACTCGGGCGCGGCGATTCGCAACGGCCGGGTCTACCTGCAGGACCACGACGACGAGAGCCGCCAGGACGTGGTGCGTTGCGTTTCCCTGGCCGACGGCGAGGAGATCTGGCGCTACTCCTACCCGAATCCGATGAAGCGGAACTTCGGTCTCACCCGGACCGTGCCCGCGGTGACGGAGGACACCGTGGTCACCATCGGGCCCCGAGGCCAGGTCGTGGCCCTGGACGCCGTGGCGGGGACGCTGCGATGGGCGCTGGCCCTGACGGACCGCTATGGTGCAGAGGTCCCCAACTGGTACATGGGACAGAACCCGCTGGTCGTCGAGGGCAGGGTGATCCTGGCTCCGGGCGGCGAGGTCCTGATGACGGCCCTGGACGAGAAGACCGGGGATGTCATCTGGGAGACGCCCAACACGAAGCGCTGGAAGATGACGCATTCCAGCGTTACCTTGGCCGAGTTCGACGGTGTGCGGCAGCTCGTCTATCCGGCTAGCGAAGGGGTGGTCTCGGTCTCGGTTCGAAGCGGCGAGGTGCTGTGGGAGTACCTCGACTGGCGGGTCCGGGTGGCCAGCGTGCCGGCCCCGGTGCAGGTGGGAGGGGACCGACTCCTCCTCACGGGCGGCTACGGCGCAGGGGCGCGCATGCTGCGCGTTACGCACGGTATGGACTGGACGGTGCGATCCGCGTTCCAGCTCGAGGCCGATCTCCTCGGCCCTCACGTCCACACCCCGATGTGGCATCGGAACCTGCTCTTCGGAAAGAACGAGGATCACGATCTCGTGTGCCTGGATGAGTCGGGCGAGGTGAGGTGGCGGAGCGACAAGCAGCACCGGGTGGGGCTGGGCCCCGTCGCTGCGCTCAACGATCACCTCTTCGTCCTCGACGA
>CAZNWW010000020.1:0-18630 GCA_964576155.1 uncultured Myxococcales bacterium
CTAGCCCGGCTCGACGGGCTCGACGACGCCTGCCGCCCGGTGCACTTCACCGAGACCTTCGAGCGCACGGACCAGGGCCCGAGAATGGACTTCGACTACCGCCTCAGGCAAGGAGTGGCGACGTCGAGGAACGCGTTGAAGCTGGTGGAGTTGGTTGGGATCGAGCTGGATGACTAGAAGGGTGAATAGACCTCGGTGATCCCGATGATGTTCGCAGGGCCCGTAGTGAAGGTGATTCCCACGGAGACTGCGTCGTCGTTCCCATCCCCGTTCAGGTCGATATCAGAGTTCAGGAACATCCCGAGCATGCCCAGGAGCAGGCTCTTGTCGACGGGCAGCTGATCGGCGGGGATCGCATCGATCGCGTCGTAGAAGGCCTGCTCAGGGATCGCGCCACCGATGACCCCAACCATGGACTGAACAGATCCGTTGGGAGAGAGGGCGACAGTCACCTCGATGACTGCACGAACCACAGTGAGGGCCATGGGCTGGTCCCCGAAGCCCATGGGCACCGGCAGTGAGAAGTGGTATCCGGGCCCGCCCGCAGTGAGTCCGGTCCCCGCGATGATGGCGTTGTCGAAGAGCACCATGGGCAGACACGTCACCGGATCGTAGGACGCGGACGCCACCCAGAAATCACAGGTCTGACCCACAGGATTGCAGGAGGGACTCTCCTTGATGCCGTAGAAGAGGCCAATGTGGAGACCGCCGTCAGCTTGGGACCGCATCTCGAAGAGGAGGTTCAGGTCCCCGGAGTCGACCATCTCCTGGAGAAGATCTGCAGGCTCGATGCCCGTTAGCCCTGCTAGCATTCCCAGGAGGCTCCAGAGCTGGTTGTCCAGGCCCGATTCACAGTCTCCCGGCGGCGCGCAGGTCGTCGGGTCCTGATCCACGTCGATGGCCTCGCCGGGATGTCCCCCGGAGCCCACCGCCAGCTCGTTGGCCCGCTGGGTGGGATCGAAGCTGGTCGGGAGCTGGCAGGCACCCGTCTCGCAGGTCCACGTCTCAGGATCACACCACTTCCCCCCCGGGCAGTCGCCACAGGAGCCGCCGCAGCCATTCCAACCGCACACCTTGCCCGCGCAGTCCGGCTCGCATTCGAGGAAGCACTGCCCGCCCATACAGGTCTCTCCGGCGGCGCAGGTCCCGCAGATGCCGCTGCAGGCGTCCGGACCACAGTCCTTGCCCGCGCATTGGGGTTCGCATTGCCCAACGCATATACCGCCCCAGCAATCTTCATTCCCATCGCACTCGCCGCAGGTGCCGCCGCAACCGTCTGTGCCGCACTCCTTGTTGTTGCAGCTCGGCATGCATTCGGGGATGCACTGGTGTCCCTCGCACTTCATGCCCTCGCCACACTCACCGCAGGTACAGTCCCCGACGGTCCCGCATTCGAAGCCGCCGCAGGCAACGACGCACTCGTCCAGGGTGTCTTCGCCCGGTGTGGTGTCCTCACCAGGAGAGGTGTCCTCGCCGGGGATGGAGTCCTCACCCGGGACTGTGTCCTCACCCGGGATGGAGTCCTCGCCAGGGAGGACATCCTCGCCGGGGAAACCATCCTCGCCCTCTACGACATCCTCGCCGTCGCCATCCGGGGTCTCGATGAGGTCCCCTTCCTGACCAAGAGAGATCGGATCATCGGCACCCCCACACGCTGAAAGCAGGGCCAGCAGCCAAAGCCAGACCAATCGGTTCTTCATGCTCTCCCTCCTCGTGGAAGTACCTGGATTCGGGGAAGTATACCCAGGGGCCTGTGTTTGAACAACCTCACCCCGGATGCTATCATCCGGCACGATCGATCGGATGGAGGTGGTCGTGCGACGGCTGGACAATGTCATCACGATCCTGTGCCTGGGCCTGGTCTTGGCGACAGGCTGCCGAGGTGACCAGCAAGCGCTGGGGGAATTGTCGACCACCCGCAGCTTCGAGGTTCCGGCGAGCCGCCCCTACACAGAGACGAACATGACCCTCACCCCTGGAACCGACTACCGATTCCGGCACGTCGGGGGGCGGGTATGCTACCAGGGTGCCGACCGCTGTGCGCCCCCCCGGGGGTCAGACATCCCCGAAGAGGAGGCCTGGGCCCTCCACCTGAAGCTCAATGACCAGCTGATCCCGTACCGGGACGGGATGATCCTATCCGTAGAGAAGGAGGCCAGGCTGATCTTCTACCTCCCGGAGGGTGACACCGAGGAACACGACGACGACAAGCTCCCACTGTATACGGACAACCAGGGCGCATACCGCATCGAGGTGGAGGAGCGCCCCACCCCGCGCCGTGCCGGCGTGCATCCCGGCGTAGCGGTCGCACCTGCGGGCGCGGACGGGTGGTGCTCGCCCGACGTCGGCGACGGGATGAAGCGCCTCGCGGAGATCGGCGCCCGCCAGATCCTCCTCCCGATACCCCATCTCACGGACGGAAAGACCATCTGGCCCGGCGCCCGTACGCCCCGGGTGCTCTGCCTCGTGCGCGCCACCGAGGCTGCCCGGGAGCACGGCCTCGCCGTGGCCTGGAGCGTGGAGATCGAGCCTGTAGACCGCAGTTCGAGGGCATCCCTCGACCCTGCGGACCGGGATGCTTTCTTCACAGCGTATGGTGAGTTGGCCCGGGTCTTCGCCGGCCTCGCCCAGACGGAGGGTGTCGATGTCCTGTCCGCCGGAGGCGGGTTCGAATCGCTCACCAGGACCCAGGAGGACCGAGATCGCTGGCTCAGGCTCTTCCTGGATCTCCAGACACGCTACTTCGGTACCCTCTTCTACACCGCCAGTCGGCTGGAACTCGATCAGCTCGACGCCGAATTCTGGAGAACCTGCTGTGATCGGGTCGGAGTTCGGCCCGACTACTCCCTGTCAGAGGCCACCTTACCGAGCGCACAACAACTCGCCACGGCCTGGGAGCCTCACATCGACAAGCTGGAGACTGCGTTCAAGGAAACCGCTGTGCTTACCGACCAACGAGCCCGGTCCGAGGTCGTATCCCCGACGAGCTCTGCCAGATGGAAGCCTATAAGGCGTGGTATAATGTTTTCGGGCCTGCCGCAGCACGGTTCTCGTCTGATCACTTCCTTGGGGAGATAGCGGTCGTGGGCCCGCGGTCCCCGCTCTCGCCCCTCTCCCGTCTCGCCGAGGAGATCCTGGTAGATGCCTGGAAGTGACGCGAGGGTTGCCACAGGCGGAGTCCTCTGGCTCACGGCCGCAAAGTTCTACTTCATGCTCACCGGGGTGGCCCTCCTCCTGGCACTCCCGGCGTTCTTCAAGAAGTTCCATCCCCATGGCCATGTGGAACTCTACGGCGACTACCGAACCGTCATCGGCCTGGTGAACTGGTGCAATATGGTGCTCATCGGGGGCACCATCCAGGCCGTCTCCAAGTTCGTCTCCGAGGTGCCCGGGCGCACTGACTCGGTGAAGTGGCAGACCCTGTGGATTCAGACCATCCTCGGGGGAGGACTGACCCTCTTGATCCTCCTGGGCGCAGGTCTCATCGCCCGGTGGTTCTACAATGACGAGTCCCTGGCACCCTACCTGCGCCTGGCTGGACCGGTGGTCCTCCTCTACGCTTGGTACGCAACGGTCATCGGCTGCATGAACGGCTTGAAGCGCTTCCGGGACCAGGCCCTCATGGACATTGCGTTCGCCACCCTCAAGGTGGGGCTCACCATCGGTCTGGTGGCCGGGGGCTTCGCCATCGCCGGCGCAGTGGGTGCGTTCGTCGTCACCGCGGCGGTGATGCTCGTGGTCTCCTGGTTCGTGCTCGGCCGCGAGGGCGGCGAGGCCTTGGTCTCCTGGCGCGAGATCCTGTCCTTCGAGGGCAAGACCCTTGTCTATGCGTTCCTGCTCAACGGCGTGCTCCAGATAGACGTCCAGATCCTCAAGGCCTTCGCCCCCGAGAGCCTCGGTGACTCCTCGCTGCAGACCGGGATCTACGCGGCCGCGCTCCAGATCGGGCAGCTCCCCTATGTCGCAACCCTCTCGGTGGCCTTCGTGATCTTCCCCCTGATCTCCCGATCCACTTTCACCAAGGACCGGATCCGGACCTGTGAGTATGTCCGCACCACGAACCGATACAGCTTCCTGCTGCTGGGCGCGCTGGCCACTGCCCTCGCGTGCAACGCTCGCGGGGTCCTTGGCCTTGTCTACCCTCCTGAGTACCTCGCCGGGGCGCCCATGCTTGCCATCCTTGCGGTGGGCTACGCGCTCCTGGCCGCGGCGGTGATCAACACCAACATCCTGACAGCTAGCGGGCGACCCGTGCTGGCGGTGGTACTCTTCGCCGTGACCCTGGGCGTCTCCACGCTCCTCAACGTCCTCCTCGTACCCCGTCTCGGCGGCCTCGGCGCGGCCTGCGCCGCAGCTTGCGCCATGGCCGTGGGCTTCCTCATCGCAGCGGCGCTCACCTGGCGCCGATTCCAGGTCTTCGTGGCGCCCGCCACCCTCGCCAGGATCGGCCTCGCCGCTGCAATTACGTGGGCGCTGGGTGCCTACCTGATCCCGGAGGGCGGGAAGGTGATGACGCTGGTACGCGGGACGCTGCAGTTCAGCGCGTTCTGGGTGGTGTTGGTGGGTACGCGGGAGTTGACAAAGAAGGATCTGGCGAGCCTGAGATCGGCGAGGAAGCGCTAACAAGCCACGGCCACCCTCAGTCGAGTTCCAGCCCCTTCTGCAGCCGCGTGAACCGCAGCTGCTGCGCGGTCAAATCCTCGTCATACCGTAGCTCGATGTCCGCCACGTTGCCGGCCTCGTCCATGACGGGTACGAGATGGGGGAAGACGAAGGCCTTCTGGGTGGCGAGACCGATGCGGGAGGCACGGCGCTCGACGTCTTCTTTCCACTTGTGCTCGTAGGAGGTGCCAAAACCGTCGACGAGGGCCTCAGCGCCTTTGACGTTGGCGGTGGACTTGAGGACCTGGACCTTGTCCAGAAGGATCTCGAGGCCCTTACGGATCTTCCACACGTCCTCCACCTTCACGTAGAACGAGCCGCCCTCTTCCACTACTCGGAGGCCGAAGTCGCCCTTACCGTTGTCCCCACCTTTAACGAGCCACATGAAGATCGCCTGGCGGCCCTTCCAGTGGGCCTCCTTGATCTTGTCTCCGTGGAAGCGCCGGTAGCTGGCCAGGAAGCTCTGGAAGTACGACACGTAGGCGGTGCCCAGGATCTCCAGATGATGCTTAGCGGGGATGGCCCCGATCTCCACGAGCTTCGGATCGGCCATGAAGTAGAGCGCCACCAGATCGGCGCGCATCTCCTCCAGGGGGGAGAAGACCCGGCCCATGAGGTTGCGAGGGTCGTCCGTGAGGTCCTTGGAGGGGCGCCCGGAGCCGTGCCCGATGACCTCGTGCATGTACACCATCCAGTCTCGGACCAACCTGCCCCATTTCTTCACAGGGTCCCGGTACTCGGCCAGATAGAACGTGTCCACCAGCGCATCCCGGTCTCGATCCGAGCCCGCGGCCATGATGTTGCGGAAGATCACGTTCTTTGCGCCGTGGGTCTCCCGGATATCTGCGTAGTTCGGCAGGTTGTACCCGGCCCAGGGCACTGGCCCCATGTCCCCGGTTCCCATGACGATGTCGATGATGTTGGAGACGGGCTTCTCCACGTCGATGCGCCTGTACTCCTCCGGCCAGGGCATACGCCCCTCGAAGTACGCGGCGTTGTCCGCCAGACGGCAGACCATCTCCGAGTCCGAGATGAAGCCGGCCATGCCCTCGAACTGTCCGATCACACCTCGGGGATCCTTGAGCTGTTCGATGAACCCATTGAGGTAGTCCGTCGGGGCCACGGTACGCAGCCACTCTAGACTGTGCATCCGGAAGAGCTCCTCCTCGCCGGTGATGTAGAACTCCACGAGATGCTCGAGGCTCTTTCTCTGTGGACCCTCATTTGCGAAGGGGATCGCCTTGCGGAGGAAATGGACGATCCGCTCGAGGCGGGCTCCATGGGTCCACGCCACGTCCAGAACCCGGGGGACCGCTGCACCCTTCACCGGATCCAGCTTGAAGCGGACATTGAGTCGGTTCCGCCAACCCTCGGGCAACGCGTCGATCATGGCCTGGGTGACCCCGGGCCCATAGAGGTTCACGGCGCTTGCGGCGATCACGTCCTTCCCCGCATCCGTCACGGTGAGGCTCGGCTCGGAGAGGCGATCGAAGATCGCGTCCCGGATCCCCGCGAAGCGGGAGGCGATATTCTCTCCCGGCAGGAAATCAAAGGTCTCCCCGCCACGTCCCAGGCGCTCCATGGCAGCTCGCAGCATTTTGGGGGTCAGGAAACGAGGCGTGAACTTCACGCCGCTGCGGTGGTCGTAGTTCCCGTGGTTGATCCAGACGTACTTGAGATAGTCGTGCACCGCCGCCCGGGTCCGACGAGGCAACGCCGCCCGCCCACCCCATAGGGTCTCCAAGAGGCGCTTGACAAGGAGCGCCGTGCGGTGGTTCTGGAGATAGAGCAGCTCGTCCCCTGCTATGGCCGCGCGGGCCAGGTAGTATAGCAGGATCTTCTGCCGCGTAGGCAGCACCGTGAAGCCATCCGCCTCGAGCCCGATCACCAGGAAGTCCGTGCCGTCTCGGCCCAGACGCTCCAGCTCACCGACCAGGCGGTCCGCCGTAGGCTCCGGAGCCGTAACAGCGGTCTCACGGACCGTCGAGGGGGCCTCTGCCCGGGGCTTGCCCCGTAGCTCGTCGGCCAAGAGGCATGCGCCGGAAACTCCGGCAGCGCAAAGCCCCTCGATGGTTCCCAAACGCTTGCGCAGGAGACGACGGTTCGCACGCAGCAGCTCGCCAAGGCGATCCAGCGCTGCGACCCGATCCTCCTCCCTGTGGGGCGGAAGGGTCCTCGCCAACTCGCCCAGCCACCGGACCTCAGCGTCTCGGTCCCGGCGGCCCCGTGCGAGCTCCGCGGCCTTCGCCGCGTTCCGGAAGTCCCAGGGGTTCTGGGCATGCATCTCATGCAGTATCCCCAGCGCTGCCCTGGGATCCGTGCGGCGGTACCAGTCTACCTGGAGGCGCTGTGCGTCCCGGTCCCTGGGCGACACCTGGAGGACCGCCCGCAGCGCACGCAAGGCTTCTTCGTTCCGATGAACAGCGAAGAGACAGGTCGCGTTCAGGCGCAGGAGTTGCCCGTCCAGTGGCTTGAGAATGAGGCCGGCGTTCACCTCGGCGAGACAACGATCGACGTCTCCCCGTGCCTGGGCAATGTCGCCCAGCAGGAGGTGCAGGGTCGGCGTGGCCCCTTGGATCGCCGCCTGGTTCAGGACCTCCTCCGCGTCTTCCAGGCGACGGGCCCTGAGCAGGGCCTCTCCCTGGGAGATCAGGATCTCCTGATCCAGAGGCGCCAGACGCTCGGCCCACCGAAGCAGATCGAGGGCCCCGTCCGATGAGGTCTCCAACTCCAGATGCACCCTCCCCGCGTCATAGAGGAGTCGTGCGGCGATGCCGGGATCCCCGTCACGAATCGTGTCCTCGGCGAGGGGCATGCGGTACCGCCCCTCCAACTCCCTGATTCGGATCTCCGCCAGGCGCCCTGCGAGGCGTCGGCGGCGACGCTCCAGCTCCTCCAGCTCAGGGGCCAGGTGGGGGGACTCCACCAGACGCGTGGACCAACTCCAGGCCTCGGCGATCTGACCGTCCCGCTCCAGGAATTCCAGGAGCCGGCGGGCCGCGTCCATGTGCCAGGGTGCCCTGGAGAGGCAAACCAGCTCCATCTGAATCGCCTCTCGCAGCCGGTCCTCCTCCTCGAGGATCAAAGCAGCCGCGTGGTAGACCTGGGCATCGTCGGGTGTGAGTTGAATCAGCTTTCCTGCTGCCTGGAGCGCACCGGCTCGGTCGCCGATCTGGTCCAGGAGGCGCATGAGCTCCCACTCCCACAGGGAGGTCTGCTCGTCCGGCGTGGCGCGCTGACCCGCCTCGAGAGCTGCGACCATACCCGAAGCGTCGCCCTGGGCGGTGGCCACGTAAGCCTCCAGGAGGTAAGTGGCCGGATGCTCAGGGTCACGTGCCCGGGCCTGCGCCAGGTGAGGCGCCACCGCATCGAAGTCGCTGTCATGAAAGGCCACCAGGGCCAGGCAATAAGGCGGCTCCATTGTGACCGCACTCTCCATGGCCCGCTGGCAGATGGCTGCAGCGGTGTCAGAGTCCCTGAGCCCCAGGTGCTGAATCCCGAGGAGGGCCTCGAAGCGTGAGTTCGCCGAGGTCGCCAGGGTTGCCTCAAGAAGATGGATGTTCTCCTCGGCTGCGCCGTCCAGCGGAAGGAGGGAGCGGTCCACCTTCAAACCGGGCGGGAAAGACGGCGTAGCGAGCGCTGCGCCCCACGCAAGGATGAATCCCAAGAAAGTCGCCAAGATGGTTGTCACTCTCACCCCGTCCTCCACATCGATTCCGAACGCGGTGGAGTATACCACGATTGACTCGCAGGTTGGACTCGGTAGACTCTGCGGGATCATCAGGAGACCTGGATGACGGAGACCGAGTTCAAGTACCGGCTGGAGAGCGATATCGAGACGACCCGCCTCGAGGCTGTCCTCGGAGAGCCCGTGGCGCGTCTCCTCCTCGCAACCCGGTACTGGCTCCCGGCCGCGCCTCCCGGGACCGCGGTGCGTCTCCGCGAAGTCGACGGCGCCACGGAGGCCTCGGTCAAGCGCTCCGGCGGCGCCCCTGTTGACGGGCTCTTCGTACACGACGAGCAGACCGAGCGCCTCGACGCCGGGGTGGCGGTAGCGTTCATCTCCGGGGAGCTCCCTATCGACGAACTTCCCCTGGTGAGCCGGACAGGGCTTCGAGGTCCCTTCCGCTATGTCGGCCTCGTTCTGACCCGCCGCCATGTCTATCACGTGGACGGCCTCCCCCTCGAGGTGGACAGGGTCACGTTCCCCGACGGATACGAGGAGTTCGAGCTGGAGGTGGAGACCCCCGACGCAGCCGCCCTGCGAGGTAAATTGGTGGATCTGGCCGCCCGGGCGGGCGTGACCCTGCGGCCCTCCCAGAAGACCAAGCTCGGTCGCCTCCTGGACCGGATCAGCCCGGAGAAGCAGGAGTGAACTCACCACGTACGACCCAGCTTCTCCTCATAGGCGTCACCGCCGCAGGGTTCGCAGCCGCTGCAGCCCTTGGGAACGTCTGGGCCACCACCGTTATCGGCCTTGTCACCCTGGTCGAGCTCTGGTTTTTCCTCTCCCGACGTATATTCCGCCCCATGCACACGCTCACACGCCTCGCCGAGCGCTGCCTGGGGGGGGATGACCATCTCCCCCGCCTGGAGCCCGCTTCCACGGGAGATCTGGCGGAGGTTGCGCGCGCGTTCAACCGTCTGGCCGGCAAGATCACCGAGCTCAAGGTGGACGTGGTCGACACAGGTCGTGAGTTGGAGTGGACCCAGGAGGAGCTGGCCCTCAAGGACACCCTCGAGAGAAAGAACCGGATCATCGAGGAGACTAACCTCCAACTCGAGAGCCGCATCCGTGAGCTGTCGCTCCTCTTCTCCGCCAGCCGCTTGTTCGGCTCGAGCCTCCGCCTCGACAAGGTCCTCACGAACCTCTGCAAGATGGTCGGTCAGACCCTCTCCATAGACCGCTTCGTGGTCTATCTGCGGGAGCCCGACGGAGACGCGTTCACCATCCGTGGCACCTACGGCATCGAGGGGGAGATGGGCGACATGGCCCAGCGGACCCTGGAGGAGAACGAGATCCTCAGGACCGTCTTCCGGGAACGCCGATCCATCTACATCCGCGACCTGACGCAGGATCCGCGCAGCCGGTTCCTCCACGAGCGCTTCAGCCTCGCGGGTTCCCTCCTGGCAATACCAGTGGTCGCGGCGCAGGAGACCATCGGGGTCATGTACTTCAACCGTCCGTCGGTGGACGCGTTCCATATCGACGAGCTCAGCCTCCTCCAGGTGATCGCCAACATCGCCGCTATCGCCATCCGTAATGCATCTTTGTACGAGATCACCGAGGAGCTGTCGGTCCATGACCCACTCACGGGTCTCCTCAATCGGCGGGCCCTTGTTCAGCAACTCGAGAACGAATGGGAGCGGTCCCAACGGTTCGACGTCCCGCTCTCGGTGATCATGATCGACGTGGACCATTTCAAGAGGTTCAACGACGAGCACGGACACTCCGTAGGCGACCTGGTCCTCCAGGCTACAGCGACCGGGCTGTCGAGCGAACTCCGGATAGTGGACACCCTGGGCCGCTACGGCGGCGAAGAGTTCCTCGCTGTCCTGCCACGCGCCGGGCTTGATCAAGCGCTGGCCGTCGCAGAGAAGCTGCGTGAACACGTCGCCGGCCAGCTCCACCCGCGCCCCGAGGGACGCGGAGACCCGCTGCACATCACCCTGAGCGCAGGGATCGCATGCAACACACAGGGCTCGCCGTCATACACGGCGCTGCTGGATATGGCAGACTACGCGTTGTTGGGCGCGAAGCAGGCGGGCAGGAACCGGGTGGCCGTGTTCGACCGAGCGACGCACGCGCCACCCGAATCCGTTCTGTCAATCTAGAGGCTGTCCTTGAAGGACGGGGCCGGCTTGAAGGCCACGGTGGAGCTGGCCTTGATGGTGATAACCGCGCCGGTCCGGGGGTTCCGGCCCTTGCGCGCGGCCCGCCTCCGAACCGTGAAGGTCCCGAAGCCGGGGAACGAGAAGCGGCCACCGTCGGCGATAGCGCCTGCGACCTGCTCGAACACGGCCTCGACCAGCGCAGTGGTCTCCTTCTTGGTAAGCTCCGGCACGCCCTCGGCACCCTGGACTGCCTCGATGAATTCAGCTTTAGTCATGGTAATTCTCCATCCTTGCGGTTGTAAAAAAACAGTTTTTTCTGTGACCTCTTTGGTTCACGTCTCGAAAGTAAGAGGGGCAGATCGGCGTGTCAAGCGAAATTCTTGAAGTTTTTCTGCCTGTGCGCCTCAAAGATCACTACGTGTACTGCGGCCGAGAGGTTGATCGACCTCACATTTTTCAATATTGGTAAAAAAACCGCTCGGTCGGCGTACCCCTCACGAAGACTGGCCGAGAGGCCTGTGCTCTCCGAGCCGAAGATCAAGGCGTCTCCCTCCTGGTATTCGACCCGATCATAGCGACGACTTCCGCGCTTCGTGAAGAGGTACCACCGAGATGGATCAATCCGTTCAGCGAGGGCCTCCATGTCCGGGTAAATCCCCACCACCACACTACGCCAATAGTCGAGACCCGCGCGGCGAAGCCGGGCATCATCCAGGGTGAACCCCAGCCGGCCCACGAGGTGCAGCTGAGCGCCGGTGGCAGCGCACATACGGATTACGCTGCCAGTGTTCTGCGGGATCTCGGGCTCCACCAGTACAACGTGGAACATCAAAATCTCCACCAGAGATCGAGCCAGGGATAAACCGACCAGACATCGAATTTGTCTGGGAGACCCTCGATCGGAAACGACCCCACCGCGATCCCTGCGCCGAAACGCAGCCGACCAAACTCTCGCGCATAGAGCATCGTGACCGTGGGGATCTCGAAGCTGACAGGGGTGAGGGCCATGTCTCCAACGACGCGTACCATCACCAGGTTCCGTTCGCTGGCGAGGAGGTCAAGCCCCACCCGGTAGTACATGAAGACCTCCGAGAGATCATCCTTGCCCGAGAAGCGCCCCTCGTAGCCCGTCGCAAGGGTCACCTGGAGGAGGCGCGCGGCGAAGGACGCCGCGAAGCCTCCCTGGAGGTAGCCAGGATACTCCGCGCCCTCCCCGGCCACGCCTAAAAAACTCTGCTGGTACCCCACCTCGAGGGACACGGCCCACCGGTCGTTGCTCCAGAGATCCGCCCTGAACCAGACGTTGGGTGTCAGGAGGAGGTCCAGGATGGGATGGGTGAAGATGGTAACCCGCTCGTGGAGGCCATAGCCGAGGGGGGTCAGGATCCCGATGATCATCTCCCCCTTCTCCAACACGCGCGCGGTTCCGTGGACCAACTCTGTCGGGCGGTCCCAGGCATGAGCCTGAGACGCCATGAGCAGGCCTGCAAAAAGCAGCAACGCTGCCAGGCGGGTCCTCAATGCAGCTCCGTCTCGTCGATCTTCGGCGCCTGGGGAACCTCGATGGGCCCGAAACGGGCCTCGTAACGCTTGACGTTCTCCGCCAGGGCAGTCGCCAGTCGTTTGGCCGTGGCCGGGGCCATGATCGCTCTGGACACGACCTTGCCCTGGGGCCGCCCGGGCATCAGGAACACCATGTCCACGACGAACTCGGTCTGGTTGTGGTTGAGCATGGCGAAGTTGACATAGCGCCCGCCGGCCTCTGCGTCGTCCACCCGGAGCCGCATCCCGGGGCCGCCCTTGCCGCCCTTGCCGCCGCCCCTACCACCCTTTGGTTTTCCGTCGTCCATGGAGCCTCCCTGCGTCACTTGCGAACGCCCCCGAAGTGTAGCATCCTACCCGGCGGAATCAACGAAGGAGGCGCCCCGTGACCAGACGGCACATTCTCGCCATCGACCAGGGGACCACCGGCACCACCATCCTGGTGGTCGACCATGACGGACGGATCGTGGGCCGAGGATACAGCGAGTTCCCGCAACACTATCCGAACATCGGTTGGGTCGAGCACGATCCTGATGACATCTGGGGGACCGTTGAACGCACGATCCCTGCGGCGCTCAGAGACGCCGGAGTCACCGGCGCCGACATTGCGGCCATCGGCATCACCAACCAGCGGGAGACTACGATGCTCTGGCGCCGGGATGACGGGCGACCGGTGCACAACGCAATCGTCTGGCAATGCCGTCGAACCACAGACTTCTGTGCTTCATTAATAGAGAAGGGCCACGAGGCGCTCTTCAGGGAGCGCACCGGCCTCGTACTGGATCCCTATTTCTCGGGGACCAAGATTCGCTGGCTCCTGGACAACGTCGACGGGGCGCGGCAGGCGGCAGAGTCCGGAGCGCTGGCCTTCGGTACCGTGGACACCTTTCTCCTCTCCCGCCTCACCGGGGGCGCGGTCCACGGCACCGACCCGAGCAACGCCAGTCGAACCCTCCTCTTCAACCTCCACACCCTGTCATGGGACGAGGAGCTCGCCGAGATCCTCGGTGTGCCCACCGCCGTGCTCCCCGACATCGTCGACAACTCCGGCACAGTTGGAGAGACCCGGGGGTTGGACTTCCTCCCCGACGGCATCCCCATCGCCGGCATGGCGGGGGACCAGCAGGCTGCGCTCTTCGGCCAGGCCTGCTTCGAGGAGGGTGAGGCCAAGTGCACCTACGGCACCGGCGCGTTCCTCCTGGTGAACACCGGCGAGAGGCCCATCAGCTCCTCCCACGGCCTGCTCACCACGGTGGGCTGGCGGCTCGGCGGCCGCACTACCTATGCATTGGAGGGCAGCGCGTTCATCGCAGGCGCGGCAGTGCAGTGGCTCCGAGACGGCCTGGGGCTGATCTCGAACGCGCCTCAGATCGAAGCACTTGCAGCCTCGGTCCCGGACTCCGGGGGGGTGGTCTTCGTACCCGCGCTCACCGGTCTGGGCGCACCCCACTGGCGGCCCGATGCCCGGGGCTCGATCCAGGGGATCAGCCGGGGGACCACGGCTGCTCACCTGGCCCGAGCCACTCTCGAAGGCATCGCGCTCCAGAACATGGATATCCTCCAGGCCATGGAGAAGGACCTGGACGGAGCGCTCAAGAACCTGAAGGTGGACGGCGGCGCCTGCGCGAACGATCTCCTCATGCAGATCCAGGCGGACCTCCTGGATCGCATCGTGATCCGCCCCCGACAGATCGAGACAACCGGTATGGGGTCGGCCTATCTGGCCGGCCTCGGCGTTGGTCTCTGGAAGTCTCCCGACGAGATCCGAACCCGTTGGATGGAGGACGAGACCTTCTCGCCTACTCCCCGAGGCGCGGCCGAGGACGCTCTCATCGCACGCTGGAGCGAAGCGATCTCAAAGGCCTGATATCGAACGAACGAAAATATTTGAACAGTCCCCCTGCACCACCGTCGTACAGCCAGATTGTTTGACACCCTGATGTGCTTCACTTAGCCTGTTGCGAAGCAGCAGAATGGAGGCAACCATGACACGGAGCAAACTCACACTGGCCGGCGTTCTTCTCGCAGCCTCGGTGTTCTTCGTTGGCTGCCCGCTCATCGAAGATCCCTACGCCCCCACCGTCATCGAATGCTGGAGCGACTGGGACTGCCCCTACGACATGTTCTGCACCGACGGGGGTTTCTGCCGCTACGCCAACGGCTGCTTCTCAGACTATGACTGTATGGGCGGCTATTTCTGCGCTGCGGACGGCTCCTGCGTCCTTTACCAGGAGTGCTCCTTCGACAGCGAATGCCGGGACCAGTACGGCTTCGGCTACGGCTGTGAAGCCGGGATCTGCGTAAAAACCGCAGACTGCTTCTCGGACTACGACTGCCCGGTGGGCGCATACTGCGACGCGACCGGCTACTGCTACGAGAACATCATCGAGGACGGCTGCTGGTACGACGAGGACTGCGGGATCGCCTGCTACTCGGACATGGACTGCCCCGGAAACACCTCGATATGCAACCCGAACGGCCTCTGCTCGAACTCCGAAGCCTACTACTGCGGTGCGGACCGGATCTGTCACTTCGGCGGGGACTGCGGCAGCGACTTCGACTGCCCCTACAGCTTTGTCTGCGCCCCCGACGGGTATTGCTCAGAGGTCACCTGCTTCGAGACCGGCTGCCCCATGGGCTACCAATGCGCCAGCGACGGCAACTGTTACGCCCTGGCGAACAAGTGCCAGTCCGACTACGACTGCGCCATGGGTGACTACTGCGCCCTGGATGGTGAATGCTACCCGGTCGCAGAATGCTACACCGACTGGGACTGCCCGAACGACTTCATCTGCGGCGGAGACAACATCTGCTACCCAATGGGCTGCTATGACGACTACGACTGTCCCGTAGGGACCTTCTGCGGCATGGACGGCTACTGCTACAGCAGCGGCTGCGCCTCGGACTACGACTGCCCAGGGAGTACCTATTGCGGCATCGACGGGTTCTGCTACGACTACCTCGAGTGCTACTCGGAAGCGGACTGCGGCCTCAACCAGATCTGCCTGGACGGCTCCTGCGCTGACATCTACACCTGCTGGGACGACAACGACTGCCCATGGGGGAGCTACTGTCATCCGCAAGGATATTGCGTTGCATTCTAGAGACTGCTCGGCAACCCACAGCCCACAGCCCTCTTTCTTACTTCAGTAGCTTCTGAGTCAATCCGCGGACGAGCTTCTGGCGTTCGAGGGCTCCGGCGAGGGTGGCGGTGCGAACAACCAGCGCCTGCCAGTACGCCTCGCCGCGCTTCCCGGTCTCCACGAGCCCGGACTCGTTCAATGTGCGCCACTCGCTCCAGACCTGACGGGCCCAGCTCCCGATGACCTCGGGGAGGGGGCGATCTGCTTCGCGGCCCCGACGGTAGTTCTCCATGAGGAGCCGATTGATGCGGGCACCGCCGGCCAGCTCAACCGCTGCGGCGGGCAGATAGAGCTTCTTGTAGCCGGCGCCGAGGACTGCCGCGGTCCACTCCGAGGTAGAGGCGTCCCCCAGGGGCAGGGCCTTCCAGGCCTCGCGGCTGAGCGCTGTGTTGAAAACTGGCAGATAGGTAGCGCCCGGGCCATTGTCGCCCCGACCGTAGACCACAGGCCTCAGACCGGCCAGGTTCGGGTTCGTCATGACTGTGACGCGCTCATAGGCGGAGCGCTCGTTGCCGGGGATCTGCCTACCGGTGACGATGGCGACCTGAGGATCCGCGAGGATCGGGCGACAGATGTCGGCCAGCCATGTCGGCCCCCGGGGAAGCATTCGGTCGTTCACGAAGACTACGACCTTGCCAGATGCCCTGTCCATGGATCGGTCGATGAACCGATCTTCCTGGGCGATGGAGAGCACCGGGATCCCCTGCCGGGACAGAATCTCCAGGGATCGGTCCTGGGACCGACCGTCCACCACGAGGATGTCGAACCGAAACTGTGTCTTCTGGGCTTTGAGAAGCTCGAGGAGGGGCTCCAGGGTCGCTTCACAGTTGAAGGTTCGGAGAACCACGGTGACTTCCGGCAGGCCCTGCCAGCCGCCACGGTAGGGTTGCCGGGACGGACGCCGGTCATCTTCACGCGGGCGACGTGGGGGTTCCTTGGGGGCGGACGGCCGTGAGGGCTCCTCTCGGCGCGGGGGTTCGTCCCGGGCCTCATGCATAGGCTGCGGGGGCACGTCCTTCTGGGGGCGCTGCCGGGGCGCTGGCCGGGGCGCTGGCCGCGATTCTGTACGGGGTTCCGTCTTGGGAAGGGACGTCGGCGGCGAAGCCAGACGCTCCTCCTCGTTCACGCGAACCCGGACCCAGCGGACGAAACGCTTGAGCCGTCCACGGTCCATGCGATAGGTGGTCCGGGCGACCATGCGGGTCTTCGGCTTCTTCGGGGTGTGGTTGGACTCGTCGTTCATGGTGAACCTCATACTGGAGGATCTATGAGGCGGATACCCGCCCGGGGCGGAGGGTACTCAGGTCAGCGCTCAATGTCAACGTAGAGGGTACGTCCAGACTGCGCGGGGAGGTAGCGGGCCTTGCGTTTGAGGGTGATTATCACCCTGGTGCCACCCTTGAAGTGCACGCCCTGGATGGTGAGGATGGGCGTATTGAAAGCTCGGGCATCCAAGGGGAGGCGATCCGTGCGCTTCGGGATCTTCCCACCTGCGACCTCCATGACGATGCGGTAGGGTGTGCCCGGGTTCGCGTCCGCGGTGGCGAAGTTATCGTAGACCCAGGGCGTCACCACTGCATCCGCAACCACGAACACCCGGGAAAACAACTCCTTCTGCTCCAGGCCGACGCGCTCCACGGTGATCTTCTCGGCGCTCGTCGGGGGGAGTTCGCCGTCCAGGGGCTCACCACGCTCAGGGTGCCCCGGCACGACGCCCTGGTACGGGCGGACCTCGTAGAGCTTGTAGTCTTCGTCGATGTAGGTCTCCTGGAGCTGCCCCTTGGAGTAGACACTATACGGGTCGACCTCGTCGCTCGAGGTCTCGGTCGGGGCGTCCTCGCCAGGAAGCGGCTCATCCGGTGGGACTTCCCGTGCAGGCGCCGACGCACCCGTAAACAGGAAGGAGGCCATCACCAGGGCTCGGATCAGGTGTTTCATCATGGCATACTCCACAGGGTCAATATACCGGCTTTCCCGGCACCTGGCAAAAATCTCAAATAACGCTCTGCACAAAACATCTGGCACCCCGCAGCGGAGCATACAACGAAACCCATATTCTGGCCAAACGGCCGGAAAACAATTGGTTTTTTGGTGTGGATCGCAGCATCGTGCCGTGCCCGGATAGATGTTCATGGCTCCCAAGGGCAGCATCGCGATGGGCTACTTCTTCCGCTTCCTCTCCTGCTTCCTCTCGTAGGCGTCCAGCACCAGGGCCAGCTGGCTCCACTTCGATGAGCGCCAGAAATGGGACAGGGCGTCGAGGCGCTCGGCCAGGTCTTTGCGGCCCTGGCGCCATCGGCCCAGCTCATACTCGATGCGGGCGGAAACCGGGACCATGCCCAGGCGGTCCTGGGCCACAGCGCCGTGGACACGGGCGGCCTCCTCGGCGAGGGTCAGCATGGTCTCGAGGGCCTGCTCCCTGCGGAGCCCCTTGATCTCGCCGTCTTCCTTCCTCACCTCCAGGACAACGTAGCGGGTGATGAGGGAGGAGGAAGCGAAGAACGACGAGAGCGCACCGCTGAGCCGGGCCAGATGGTGGGAGACCGTGCCCTCAGGGGCCAGATTGGCGAAGAGGGTCTTGGGAAATTTGAGGTTGAAGAACGCAGTACGGTAGGTGCGCTCCTTCTCCAGGAGCTCCTTGCGAACGACGTCAGGGTTGAGCTTAGCCCGGTCGGCGATGGTGCCCACGTAGAGCGTGTCGAAGTACTCCAGGTTCGCCTCTGCTGCGGCCTCGAAGATCCCCTGCACCTCCTTCAACGCCACGGGCCGCACCATCCGGCGGCGACCGTCCCTCTCTAGATCCACCAGGGCGAGGTAGTCTTTGGCCACCCGCAGGTAGACCTGGGCGATGCGGATCTCGGTGAGACGTGCCGAGGCCTCCCGTACCAGCTCCTCCGTCAGGGACTTCGTGTCCCCGGCGTCCTTGCCCAGACGCTCCAGGAGGCCTGACTGCTGCCCAGCCGCCACCTGGAGCGAGGCGAAGGCATGAAGGACCGCCTCGTACGCGTCCAGGGCCTGGACCGCGTCCCCATAGGACCGCAACTCGAGGTTGGACATGTGGTCCAGCATGCCCTTCAATCCCTCGTCCGCCTCGCTCACCAGGCCCCCGACATGGCTCAAAGCGGCCTCCCATTCGCCCTTGGCCAGGGCCACGCTGAAGGGCTCCAGCGCTGACACCACCGACGCAAAGGTGTAGGCCTGCACTGCCTCGGCATATGCCACGGCTGCGAGGCCCTTGCGGGTCATCTCTTCGGAGCGCTGCCAGGCCTGGTTCGCCTCCTCCCAAAGGGCCTTCCCCTGCGGCGAAGACTCCGGCCTGGTCCGCTCCCAGTCCTCGTAGAGCTCCTGGACCATCGCCCTCCAGGTCTCAGCCTTAAGGACAAGGAGATTGGTGGTCTCCTCACCCAGCCCCATATCCTCCGGATCGAGAGGAGATCGGATGGGGAGC